>NZ_JAYMZR010000030.1:29956-69396 GCF_035828615.1 Streptomyces sp. H27-D2
CGCGTGTGTGGGGTCGCGGGGCCGCTGTGCTGTGCTGTGAACCGTGCCCCGTCTTCGATGGAGACTCCGGTCCCACCAGCGGGAGCATCGAGGGCGTGAGCAGTAGTAAGAAATACTCTGTCGGCTTGCCCGAGGATCTGGCCGAGAGCATCCGGACCCAGGTCGGCCCCGGCGGATTCTCCGCCTACGTCACCGAAGCGCTGGAGCAGCGCGTTGCCATGGACATGCTCCGTGAGATCGTCGCGGACTCCGCGACGGACAACGACGCGCTGTCGCGCGAGGAGGTCGAGGCGGCCCGCGCTGTGTTGCGCGCGCGTCACCGCCGGGGCGGCCGCGCTAGCGCGGCCCGTACTTGCGGCCCGTGCTGGACGTCACCCGGGACAGCGCGCCCCGCGGCGCCAGCTTCACCAGGCCGCTGATCGCCTTGTAACGAGGGTCCGGGATGCTCAGCGTCTTGCCGCGGGCCAGGTCGCGCAGCGCGGCGGCGACCAGCTTGTCCGCGTCGAGCCACATCCAGGACGGGATGTTGCTGGTCTCCATGCCCGCCCGCTCATGGAACTCGGTGCGCACGAAGCCGGGGCAGAGCGCCATCAGCCGCACCCCGGAGCCGGCGAGATCGCGCGCCGCGCCCTGGGTGAACTGCACGACCCACGCCTTGCTGGCCCCGTACGTACCGCGCGGGACGAAGGCCGCGACGGAGGCCACGTTGACCACGCCACCGCGGCGGCGGTCCCGCATTCCGCTCACGGCGGCCGAGGTCAGCCGCAGCACCGCCTCGCAGTGCACCTTGAGCATGAGCAGCTCATCGGTCATCGGGACGTCGAGGAAAGCTCCCTTGTTGCCGAATCCGGCGTTGTTGACCAGCAGGTCCACCGGGTGGGTGCGGTCGCCGAGTCGCTTCTCGACCGCCTTGATGCCCTTCTCGGTGGAGAGGTCGGCGGAGAGCACCTCGACCTCGATGCCGTGCAGGTCGTGCAGTTCGGTGGCCTGCTCGTGCAGCCGCTTGGCGTCGCGCGCCACCACCACCAGGTTGTGTCCGTCGGCCGCCAGCCGGCGGGCGAAGGCCGCGCCGATTCCCGCCGTCGAACCTGTGATCAATGCAGTCGTCATACCGCGACGCTAGCGCTCAGCCGTGCGGGTGAGCACCCGGCCCCTCCTCGGAAGGGGGAATCCGGCCGGCCGCCCGATCGCCCCGGGGCCGGCCGGAAGGCGTCGGGCTCGGGCCGCATCGTGACTCAGCGGGGGATGGTGACTACTGGCGCTCGACCAGGACCACCTCGAACTCCTCCATGCTGCGCATGGCCACCCCCACCTTCGCGACCGCTTCGCCGCGGGCCGCCGACTGCTTACCCCGGGAAGCCACCAGCGCGGCCCGATCGGTGAAGAGCGTGCCCACATTGCCCCGCCCCTTGGCTCGGTCGATGAGCAGCGCCGCGCCCGCGACCCCTGCGATGGCCTGAAGCTTGGGCAGGGTGGTGTTCTGGAACGTCTGGACCAACAGGTCGACATTGGACGGGTCGACGTCGAACCGGCTCAACCGGAAGCCCGCGCCGGCCTGGACCTGCGGAGAGGGGGTGAATACCGCCGCCTCCCAGTTGTCGACCGTCACGGTGTGCGCGAACGGCGCCAGCAGGGCCGCGCGTCGGTCCTTGAGGTGATCGTCGCTGCTCTGCCGCGCCTGCTCGCTCTCCCACCAGGACCCCATCATGATCTTGCCTAGCTCACGGTCGGCGAACAGCCCGAACCCGCGGTATCCGGGCTGGTCGGCCAGGAGCTTCGGGGCTTCGACGCGGAGCCCGTCGAGGGATTCGTCGATCTTGGCGGGATCGCCGGTGGCGTAGGTGGTACGAACGTACATGGGTGCTCTCCTGTCGTCGGGTGGCGCTCGTCGGGGCGGCGGTCCTCTGCCTTACAGGCTCCATCCGAGGCCGCCGCATGCTGGGGAGCAACGCGGACGGTCCGTTCGGGGGACGGCCGGGAGCTGGAGCAGCCGTACGCCGCATGCCTCTGGGAGAGGCTGAGCGGGGCGAGCACAGGCACGGATGCGGGCGGGGGCGGCTCAGACCTCGTCCGGGCCGGTGGAGCACGGTGCCGCCCGCCCGTACATCGGGGTCCGTCCCCCCGGCCCGCCCCCGAATGGGGAAACGGTAATCCACCGCCCAAAGGTCTCGTCAAGGATTTAGCGGCAGCCCCAAGGGGCGCTTATGGTTGCGGGATGATCGAAGCCCGTCACCTCCGAGTGCTGCGCGCGGTGTCCGCCGCCGGCTCCTTCTCCGCGGCGGCGCGCGAGCTGGGCTGCACCCAGCCGGCCGTCAGCCAGCAGATGAAGGCGCTGGAGTTGTCCGTCGGCACCCCGCTGCTGGTCCGCACCGGCCGCGAGATGCGGCTCACCCAGGCGGGCGGCGCGCTGGTGCGGCACGCCGCCGGCATCCTCGCCGGGCTGACCGCGGCGGAGGAGGAGGTCGCGGCCATCGCGGGGCTGCGGGCGGGCCGGGTGCGGCTGGTGTCGTTCCCGAGCGGCAGCTCGACGCTGGTGCCGACCGCGCTCGCCGCGATGCGCGCCGCGCACCCCGGCACCCGGGTCTCGCTGGTGGAGGCCGAGCCGCCCAGCTCGGTGGACATGCTGCGCGAGGGCGACTGCGAGATCGCGCTGGCGTTCCGCTATCCGGAGGTGCGGGGCGCGGACCCGGCGGCCGAGGCGGAGTGGGACGACCTGGTGGTGCGCCCGCTGCTGACCGACCGGCTGGTCGGCCTGGTGCCGGAGGGCCACCGGCTCGCGGACGCGGCGCGGGTCGCCATCGGTGAGCTGGCCGGCGAGGCGTGGATCGCTGGCTGCCCGCGCTGCCGCAGGCACCTGGTGGAGGTCTGCGAGAGTGCGGGCTTCACGCCGCGGATCGACTTCGCGACCGACGACTATCCGGCGGTGATCGGCCTGGTGGGCGCCGGTCTCGGGGTCGCGGTGCTGCCCGAGCTGGCAGTGGAGTCCGTACGGCCCAAGGGGGCTCGGACGGTACGGCTCGATCCGGTGGTGCAGCGCGAGATCGTGGCGCTCACACTGCCCGATCTGGAGCGGGTGCCCGCGGTCGCGGCGATGCTCGACCAACTGGCGGGCGCGGCCCGGCGCTGAGTGCGCCTTCGGCTGAAGTCGGGACGGCCTTCGGCCGTTCGGGTGAGGGAGGCCGGGGGAGGGCGCTCCCCGGAGGTTCCTGGGGGTACGCGCCGGGCGGTACCTCGCCGACGGCGTGCCGGCCCGCGCGGACGGCGGGCGGATGGAGGAACGTTTCTTCAGTTACTGGGAGCGGCGATCAGCCGATGGCGGGCGCGCCCCATCAGTTCTTCGCGCTCGTCCTCGGTCAGGCCGCCCCAGACGCCGTACGGCTCCCGTACGGCGAGCGCGTGGGTCGCGCACTCGGCGCGCACCGGGCAGCGCATGCACACCTCTTTCGCCGAGGTCTCCCGGGCGCTGCGGGCCGCGCCGCGCTCGCCCTCGGGGTGGAAGAAGAGGGAGCTGTCGACTCCACGGCACGCGGCCACGAGCTGCCAGTCCCACAGATCTGCGTTCGGGCCAGGAAGGCGGGAGAAATCTGCCATTGCTTATCCCCTCGAAAGCGAGCTGAAGCGGGCGCAGTGTTCACGACCGTACATCTACTGTGTAAGTAGATGTAAATATGACTCATTGCGAATCTAGTCATAGACACCACCAAAGCCAAGGAATAGCAGCCAAATAGGGCATAGTGCGTGGTGGGGTTTGCCCCTGTCGTCGGCCTCCTGCGTGCCCGTCCCCTCACGTAGAGTGCCGAAGCCGGGTTTCCGACCCCGTAACTCTTTCGAGTGACCGTCGTTGAGAGTGCGGATGCGGTTGACGGGGGAACGTCTTGGGCAACAGCCCGAGTCCGTCAATCGCACAGGTGACGAAACGTAACCAGCCTGGAGGCTCAAGGTGACGCGCATCAGCTGCGGAGGGCGGTCATGACATCCGTCCTCGTCTGCGACGACTCCCCGCTTGCCCGAGAGGCGCTCCGCCGCGCGGTCGCGACCGTGCCCGGTGTAGAGCGCGTGACGACGGCGGCCAACGGCGAGGAAGTACTCCGCCGCTGGGGTGCCGATCGTTCGGACCTGATTCTGATGGACGTACGGATGCCCGGACTCGGCGGTGTCGAGACCGTGCGACGACTGCTGTCCGCCGACCCGGGCGCACGGATCATCATGCTGACGGTCGCCGAAGACCTGGACGGGGTGGCCCTCGCGGTGGCCGCCGGCGCCCGGGGCTATCTGCACAAGGACGCCTCGCGCGCCGAACTGCGGGCCACTGTGACCCAGGCGCTCGCCGATCCGACCTGGCGGCTCGCCCCGCGCCGGCTCAGGTCCGCCGAGATGGGCGCCGCCCCGACGCTCACCGCGCGTGAGATCCAGGTGCTCGAAGGGATGAGTCACGGCCGGTCCAACGCGGAGATCGGACGTGAGCTGTTTCTCTCCGAGGACACGGTGAAGACGCACGCCAGGAGGCTGTTCAAGAAGCTCGGCGCCTCCGACCGCGCGCACGCCGTGGCGCTCGGTTTCCGCTGGGGTCTGGTCCGTTAGGCGCCATGTCACCCGTAACGCAGTGAGGTCGCGGGATGCCGCATCCTTGGAGGTGTGACTCCTCCCCGGCGGAGGCCGGGGCTTCTCACTCGGCCCAGAAGAGACCTCATGACGGACAAGCCCTGTCCGCTGCCGCGTGGTTCCGGCGCAGGCCATCGGTGGAGTCTTGAGCGCGGGGCGGGCACTACCCGTAAGGGGGGCGTGGGACGTGAGTGCGAGAACACCGGCGCGTAACAGTTCGATGCACAACTATGAGGGCGGTGCCGTGGAGCATTCGGCACCAAGGCACCATGGACCGATGCGCGACGACGAGACGCCGGGATCCTCCATGGCCTCAGGCCCCGGGGAAATCGGAACACTCGTCCAGCGCGCGGCGGAGGGGGACGGCCAGGCCACCCACGATCTGCTGGCCCTCGTGCATCCGCTCGCACTGCGCTTCTGCCGCATCCGTCTCTCCCGGCTGCCCGGCGACGCCCGGCACTTCGTGGACGACCTGGCGCAGGAAGTCTGCCTGGCGGTGCTGTGCGCACTGCCGCGCTACCGCGACACCGGCCGGCCCTTCGAGGCATTCGTCTTCGCCATCGCCGCGCACAAGGTCGCCGACCTGCAACGGGCCGCGATGCGCGGCCCCGGCAGCACGGCGGTTCCCTCCGACGAGATGCCGGAGAAGCCGGACGACTCGCTGGGCCCCGAGGAGCGGGCGCTGCTCAGCAGTGACGCCGCCTGGGCCAAGAAACTGCTCGCCAATCTGCCGGACAACCAGCGCGAGCTGGTGCTGCTGCGGGTCGCGGTCGGGCTGACCGCCGAGGAGACCGGGCAGATGCTCGGGATGTCGCCGGGCGCGGTCCGGGTCGCCCAGCACCGCGCGCTGAGCAGACTCCGGGCGCTCGCCGGGCAGTGACGGCGGGGGCGTCGGGCGGGTACGGGCGCGAGCGTCGGGCAGGTTCGGACAGTGCGTCGGGCGGTGCGCCGGGCGGTGACGGGCAGGGTGCCCGCAGCTCGCTGAACTGCGCCCGGGGCTCAGTGAACCGTAGGAACGCACGAGTGACCAGGGCCTCGCCGTCCGTGGAAAGAGACCCACGGGAACGCCGTTAGCATGGGTGTCCGCGCTGTTGCAAGACCATCTGGAAGGGTGTCATGACTGACAACGTCGACGGACTGCCTGCGAAATTCGCGATGCTCGGGCTGACCTACGACGACGTGCTGCTGCTCCCGGGTGCGTCAGAGGTGCTCCCGAACGCGGTCGACACCTCGTCCCGGGTCTCCCGCAACGTACGCGTGAACATTCCGCTGCTGTCGGCCGCGATGGACAAGGTCACCGAGGCGCGGATGGCCATCGCGATGGCCCGCCAGGGCGGCGCGGGCGTGCTGCACCGCAACCTGTCCATCGAGGACCAGGCGAACCAGGTGGACCTGGTCAAGCGCTCGGAGTCCGGGATGGTGACCGACCCCATCACGGTCCGCCCCGACGCGACGCTGTTCGAGGCTGACGCGCTCTGCGCGAAGTTCCGCATCAGCGGCGTGCCGGTGACGGACGTGGCCGGCAAGCTGCTCGGCATCGTCACCAACCGCGACATGGCCTTCGAGATGGACCGCAGCCGCCAGGTGCGCGAGGTCATGACGCCGATGCCGCTGGTCACCGGCAGCGTCGGCATCTCCGGCGAGGACGCGATCGAGCTGCTCCGCCGGCACAAGATCGAGAAGCTGCCGCTGGTGGACAGCGCCGGCGTGCTCAAGGGCCTGATCACGGTCAAGGACTTCGTCAAGGCCGAGAAGTACCCGAACGCCGCCAAGGACGCCGAGGGCCGGCTGGTGGTCGGCGCCGCGGTCGGCGTCGGCGACGAGGCGTTCGACCGGGCCCAGGCGCTGGTCGCCGCCGGTGCGGACTTCCTGGTCGTGGACAGCGCGCACGGGCACAGCCGCGGCATCCTCGACATGATCTCCAAGATCAAGTCCAATGTGACGGTCGACATCGTCGGCGGCAACGTCGCGACCCGCGACGGCGCCCAGGCGCTCATCGACTCCGGCGTCGACGGCATCAAGGTCGGTGTCGGCCCCGGTTCCATCTGCACCACCCGGGTGGTGGCCGGCGTCGGCGTGCCGCAGATCACCGCGATCTACGAGGCCGCGCAGGCGGCCCACGCGGCCGGCGTCCCGCTGATCGGCGACGGCGGCCTCCAGTACTCCGGCGACATCGCGAAGGCGATCGCGGCCGGCGCCGACACGGTGATGCTCGGCAGCCTGCTCGCGGGCTGCGAGGAGTCGCCGGGCGAGATGGTCTTCGTCAACGGCAAGCAGTTCAAGTCCTACCGGGGCATGGGCTCGCTGGGCGCGATGCAGTCGCGCGGCCAGGCCCGCTCCTTCTCCAAGGACCGCTACTTCCAGGACAACGTGCTCTCCGAGGACAAGCTCGTCCCCGAGGGCATCGAGGGCCAGGTCCCCTACCGCGGCCCGCTCAGCTCGGTCGCGCACCAGCTCATCGGCGGCCTGCGGGCCTCGATGGGCTATGTGGGCTCCGCCGACGTGCAGGAGCTCAAGGCCAAGGGCCAGTTCGTCCGGATCTCGTCGGCCGGACTCAAGGAGAGCCACCCGCACGACATCCAGATGACCACCGAGGCGCCGAACTACTCGTCGCGCCGGTAGGCAACGGCGTACGGAACGCGACCCGCCGCACAGAACACAACCCCGCCGCAGCGCCCCGCGCCCCCTCCACCCAGAATCCCCGAGCGTTCCGACGCCGGGGGCAGGGGAGCGGAGCCGGGGCGCGGCGCGTCGGGGATACTGGTACGGCTGACGTTGAGGAAAGGCCACACACGTGACTGAGATCGAGATCGGGCGCGGCAAGCGCGGCCGTCGGGCGTACGCCTTTGATGACATCGCCGTGGTGCCGAGTCGCCGTACTCGGGACCCGAAGGAGGTCTCGATCGCCTGGCAGATCGACGCCTACCGGTTCGAGCTGCCGTTCCTGGCCGCTCCGATGGACTCGGTCGTGTCCCCGAAGACCGCCATCCGCATCGGTGAGCTGGGGGGACTGGGCGTCCTCAACCTCGAAGGGCTGTGGACGCGCTACGAGGACCCCGAGTCGCTGCTCGCGGAGATCGCCGAGCTGGACGAGGCGAGCGCGACCCGCCGGATGCAGGAGATCTACGCCGAGCCGATCAAGGCCGAGCTGATCATCCAGCGCATCAACGAGGTACGGGACTCCGGTGTGGTGACCGCCGCCGCGCTGTCCCCGCAGCGCACCGCGGAGTTCTCCAAGGCCGTCGTCGACGCCGGCGTGGACATCTTCGTCATCCGCGGCACGACCGTCTCCGCCGAGCATGTCTCCGGGGCCGCCGAGCCGCTGAACCTCAAGCAGTTCATCTACGAGCTGGACGTGCCGGTCATCGTGGGCGGCTGCGCCACCTACACCGCCGCGCTGCACCTGATGCGGACCGGCGCGGCCGGCGTGCTGGTCGGCTTCGGCGGCGGCGCCGCGCACACCACCCGTAACGTGCTGGGCATCCAGGTCCCGATGGCGACCGCGGTCGCCGACGTCGCCGCCGCGCGACGGGACTACATGGACGAGTCCGGCGGCCGGTATGTGCACGTGATCGCCGACGGCGGCGTCGGCTGGAGCGGTGACCTGCCCAAGGCCATCGCCTGCGGCGCGGACGCCGTGATGATGGGCTCCCCGCTCGCACGCGCCATCGACGCCCCCGGCCGCGGCCACCACTGGGGCATGGAAGCCGTGCACGAGGACGTGCCGCGCGGCAAGCGGATGGACCTCGGCACGGTCGGCACCACCGAGGAGATCCTGCTCGGCCCGTCGAACACCCCGGACGGCTCGATGAACTTCTTCGGCGCGCTGCGCCGGGCGATGGCGACGACGGGTTACTCGGAGCTCAAGGAGTTCCAGCGGGTCGAGGTCACGGTCTCGCCTTCGCAGCACGACAACAGCTGACGCGGGCGGGCTGGGCTGGACTCGGCCCGGATCGCGCCCGCGCTACGCATGGGAAGGGGCCCCGCCGCTTGAGTTTCAGCGGTCGGGGCCCCTTCCCATGCGGTGACGACGGGTCAGTTGGCCAGCTTCTTGGCGGCGCTGAATACGGCGGCACCCGAGAGCACGTAGAACAACAGGTCGATGGCCTCGAAGTTGTCTTGCCAGGCCTTCGAGATGTCGTCGAAGTACTCGGTCAGCGCCTCGACGACCGAGATGTGGAGGTAGTCCATGAGCACCAGGGTGAACCCGAAGATCTGCCCGAGGTAGACGCCGATCAGGCCGAGCAGGATGCCGACGAATACCAGGATCGGATTCCGGCCGCCGATCTTGCCGAGAGCGGCACCGATGAGAGCGCCGACACCGGCGGCCAGGTAGCCGACCTGGCCGCCGTCCGACGCCTTGAACACGCCGCCGTAAATGCCCGCGCCGACCAGCATCGCCACCACACCCGCGACGATCGCCAGCCCGACCTTGCCCGAGGGCGCGGGCGGGGGCGGCGGGAAGCCGCCGGGCGCGCCGTACGGGGGCTGCTGCGGCTGCTGGCCGAACGGGTTCCCGCCGGGCTGCGGGGGCTGCTGCGGCGGCTGGCCGTACGGGTTGCCGCCCGGCTGCGGCGGCTGCTGGGCGTACGGGTTCTGGTCCGGCTGCTGCGGTGGCTGGTTCGGCTGCTGGGCGTACGGGTTCTGGCTCATGGTTTCCCCCGGGGATGAAGGTGTGGGGACCGCACTCCGGGGACAGGTGGAACAGGAGTATGGAACAGGAGTGCGGTCAGATAAGTACGGGATGCAGGTTAACCGTTGGGGCAGGGCAGCCGACAAGGTATATGCGGGGGTCGTGACATGGCTGGAACGCGGCTGTGTCGTCCGGGCCGTCGTGGGCCGTCCCCCGTGGCTACTCGGCGACGCGCCTGGCGACCAGGAAGCCCTCGGCGGCGGCCACCGTGTAGAAGGTGATGTCGTTCTTGCCGAGGAGGTCGTGCT
Organism: Streptomyces sp. H27-D2; assembly: GCF_035828615.1. Taxonomy (NCBI): domain Bacteria; kingdom Bacillati; phylum Actinomycetota; class Actinomycetes; order Kitasatosporales; family Streptomycetaceae; genus Streptomyces; species Streptomyces sp. H27-D2. Next base: position 39,500 of record NZ_JAYMZR010000030.1, read on the forward strand.
GCCAGTAGTGCGCGACCGCGCCGAAGTGCCGCAGCAGCGTCTCCGCGGTGGTCGCGGAGCCGGCGGCGTCGGCCAGCAGGATGGCCGCGCCCACGAACTGGGCGGCGCAGACGGCGAGGAGGGCGAGCGGGACGCCGGCGTACGCGGTCAGCGGGGCACGGCCGCCGAACCTGCCGAGCACGGCGCCGACGAGCAGGCCCAGGGCGAGAGCCCAGTAGCCGACTTCGGGTCCGCGCTGCCCGGTCTTCCCCTGGAGGACGCCGAGCACGAGGGCGCCGAGCAGCGCCGCGGCCAGCCCGGCGGCGATGCCGGCGGCGGGGCGGCCGGCATCGGGGCGGCCGACGAACCGTGCGCGCGTCCGGCCGGTGGCCGGCGCGGGTGGTGCGGAGCCGGTCGGCATCACGGGCATGCTCATGGCGACTCCCCTGGAGTGACAGATGGAGTGACAGATGGCGTGACACAAGAGCGAAATCATGGCTCTTGATCAACGACGGTGCACGCTAGCAGGGCCGTTTGACGGACCTACGGCGGTATCAACGCCAGATAAGAATCCGGCATAGGGAATAATGGCAACTTATGGCGCAAAGCAAGTCGTTCACCGGACGTGACATGGGCATCGATCTCGGCACCGCGAACACGCTGGTGTACGTACGCGGAAAGGGAGTGGTGCTGAACGAGCCGTCGGTTGTGGCGGTCAATACGGCCGACGGCAGTGTGCTGTCGGTGGGGTCCGATGCCAGGGAGACCATCGGGCGGACCCCGTCGAACATCGTCGCCGTCCGCCCGCTGCGGGACGGGGTCATCGCCGACTTCGAAATAGCGGAGCGGATGCTGCGGCACTTCATGAAGCGGGTCACCGGCAACCGCCGCTTCTCCCGCCCGCGTGTCGTGGTCTGCGTGCCTTCCGGGATCACCGGCGTCGAGCGGCGCGCGGTGATCGAGGCCGCGACCCAGGCCGGGGCGCGCCAGGTGCACCTGATCGAGGAGCCGATGGCCGCCGCGATCGGCGCCGGCATGCCGGTGAGCGAGCCGACGGGCTGCATGGTGGTCGACATCGGCGGCGGCACGACCGAGGTCGCCGTCATCTCGCTGGGCGGCATCGTCACCGCGTGTTCGGTACGGGTGGCGGGCGACGCGATGGACGCCGCGATCATCTCGTACGTCAAGAAGGAGTACGCCCTCGCCATAGGGGAGCGGACCGCCGAGCAGTTGAAGATGACGATCGGCTCCGCCTCAGCCGACGGCGGCTGGTCCGCGTCGAGCCTGGGGGCGCTCGTCACCAGCCGCTCGGCCGCCGCGGCCGGGGTCAACGGCTCCAAGGACGTGACCAGGAGCGAGCCGGCGGGTGAGTCGGCGGGCGAGCCCGGCGACTCGGAGCAGACCCAGTGCCTGCTGCCGCCGGACCGCTGCGCCATCCGCGGCCGGGACCACGCGAGCGGTCTGCCGAAGATGCTGGAGCTGACCGCCGCCGAGGTGCGGCACGCGCTGGCGGAGCCGGTGGACGCCATCGTGGCGGCGGTCCGCAAGACGCTGGACGCCACCCCGCCGGAGCTCTCGGGCGACATCATGGACCGGGGCATAGTGCTGACCGGCGGCGGCGCGCTGCTGCGCGGCCTGGATGTGCGGCTCAGTCAGGAGCTGGACATCCCGGTGCTGGTGGCCGAGAACCCGCTGGACTGCGTCGCGATCGGCACCGGCATGTGCGTCGAGGACTACGAGTCGCTCAAGACGGTGCTCGACGCGGAGCCGCAGCGGTTGGGGATGACCGGACGGCTGTGACGGCGGGCAGGACGGCTGCGACGGCTGTTCGGCTGGTTGTGACAGCGGGCTGGACGGTCGTGACAGTAGGCCGGACGCGGGCAGGGCACGGACGGGGCGCGGACTCATGACCGGTGTGGCCGCGCCCGTCGGCTGCGCGCCGCGCACTCGCGGCCCGGTGGGCCGCGCCCGTCGGCTGCGCGCCGCGCACTCACAACCGGTGAGCCGCCCCCGTAGGGCTCGCGCCGCGGGTGTCCAGCAGTAGCTGGGCCTTCACCGCGAGCCCTTGCAGGTCGTACGTGCGGTGGTGCTGGAGCAGCAGCGTCAGGTCGGCCGCGGCGGCGGCCTCGTAGAGCGAGTCGGCGCGCGGCACCGGCTGGCCCAGCACCCGCCACTGCGGGACGTACGGGTCGTGGTAGCTCAGCTGCGCGCCCAGTTCCATCAGCCGGTTGGCGATCTCGCGGGCGGGTGAGCCCTCCTGGTCGGCGACGTCGGGCTTGTAGGTCACGCCCAGCAGCAGGACGCGGGCGCCGCGGGCCGATTTGCCGTGTTCGTTGAGCAGGGTCGCGCAGCGCTGGATGACGTAGCGCGGCATTCGCTCGTTGACCTCCTGGGCCAGTTCCACCATCCGCAGCGGGTAGCCGAGGGTGCGGCTCTTGTAGGAGAGGTAGTTCGGGTCGATGGGCACGCCGTGGCCGCCGACGCCGGGGCCGGGACGGAACGCCTGGAAGCCGAACGGCTTGGTCTCCGCGCAGCGGACCACGTCCCACACGTCCACGCCGATGTCGTGGCAGAACACCGCCATCTCGTTGACCAGGGCGATGTTGACCTGGCGGTAGTTGGTCTCCAGCACCTTCACGGTCTCCGCCTCGCGCGGCCCTCTGGCCCGTACGACCTTGTCGGTGAGCCGCCCGTAGAAGGCCGCCGCCGACTCGGTGCAGGCGGGTGTGAGGCCGCCGATGACCTGCGGGGTGTTGGCGTGGCCGTAGCCGCGGTTGCCGGGGTCGAGCCGGTTCGGCGCGTAGGCGAGGTGGAAGTCCCGGCCGGCCCGCAGCCCCGAGCCCTCCTCCAGGATCGGCCGCAGGAAGTCCTCGGTGGTGCCGGGGTAGACCGTCGATTCGAGCAGCACCGTGGTGTGCGGGCGCAACCGGGCGGCGAGCGCGCGGGCGGCGTCGCCGACGGCGCTCAGGTCGAGGGCGCGGTCCTCGCCGAGCGGGGTGGGGGCGCAGATCACCGCGGTGCGGACCCGGCCCAGCTCGGCGGGGTCGGTGGTGGCCCGGAAGCCGCGGGAGAGCATCCGGCGGATCTCGGCGGGGGCGAGGGCGCCGTCGACGCCTTCGTGCGGGAGCCGTCCCGCGTTGAGTTCGGCGGCGGCGCGTGGGTCGGTGTCGTAGCCGAGGGTGCGGATGCCGGCCGCGGTGGCGGCCTGGGCGAAGGGGAGGCCGTGCTGGCCGAGTCCGATGACGGCGAGGTCTGCGGGCATGGCGGGCGTCCGTCCTTTCCAGCGAGATCCCGGATGGCGCAAAGTCACACTAAGCGGAAATATGACTCATATTCAGTATTGGGCGATCTCCGCGACGCGGTGTTGCGGCACGCGTCGGAGGCCGGTTGCCGGGTAGTAGCCCGTGCATCGACGCACGGGGCGAGCGGCTCCGGGTGCCGTGGGAGCCCGATCACAACGGGAGGTATCAGTGAGGACAGCGACACTGGGTCCGGCTGAGCGCGGCGAGGCGCTCGCCCGGATGGCGGACCGTGAGCTCGACATCTTGGTGGTGGGGGCCGGCGTGGTCGGCGCGGGCACCGCGCTGGACGCCGCCACCCGGGGCCTGGCGACCGGGCTCGTCGAGGCGCGGGACTGGGCCTCCGGCACATCGAGCAGATCGAGCAAGCTCATCCACGGCGGCCTGCGCTATCTGGAGATGCTCGACTTCTCCCTCGTACGGGAGGCGCTCAAGGAGCGCGGGCTGCTGCTGGAGCGGCTCGCGCCGCACCTGGTGAAGCCGGTGGCCTTCCTGTACCCCTTGCAGCACAAGGGCTGGGAGCGCATCTACGCCGGCTCCGGCGTCGCGCTCTACGACGCCATGTCGCTCTCCTCCGGGCACGGCCGCGGCCTGCCCACCCACCGCCACCTCACCCGCAAGCACGCGCTGCGGGTCGCGCCCTGCCTCAAGAAGGACGCGCTGGTCGGCGCGCTCCAGTACTACGACGCGCAGATGGACGACGCCCGCTACGTCACCACGCTGGTGCGCACCGCCACCTCGTACGGCGCCCAGGTCGCCAACCGGGCGCGGGTGATCGGCTTCCTGCGCGAGGGCGAGCGGGTCGTCGGGGCCCGGGTGGAGGACGTCGAGGCCGGCGGCGAGTACGAGATCCGCGCGAAGCAGGTGGTGAACGCGACCGGCGTGTGGACGGACGACACCCAGGCGCTGATCGGCGAGCGCGGCCAGTTCCACGTACGGGCCTCCAAGGGCATCCACCTGGTCGTGCCGAAGGACCGCATCCACTCCTCGACCGGGCTGATCCTGCGGACCGAGAAGAGCGTGCTGTTCGTCATCCCGTGGGGGCGGCACTGGATCGTCGGCACCACGGACACCGACTGGGACCTCGACAAGGCGCACCCGGCCGCCTCCAGCGCCGACATCGACTATCTGCTCGAACATGTGAACTCGGTCCTCGCCACCCCGCTGACCAGGGACGATGTGGAGGGCGTGTACGCGGGGCTGCGCCCGCTGCTGGCCGGTGAGTCGGACGCGACCAGCAAGCTCTCGCGCGAGCACACCGTCGCGCACCCCGCACCGGGCCTGGTGGTCGTCGCGGGCGGCAAGTACACGACGTACCGGGTGATGGCGAAGGACGCGGTGGACGAGGCGGTGCACGCGCTCGACCACCGGGTCGCGGAGTGCATCACCGAGGACGTGCCGCTGATCGGCGCCGAGGGCTACAAGGCGATGTGGAACGGGCGGGCCCGGATCGCCGCGCGCACCGGGCTGCACGTGGCGCGCGTCGAGCATCTGCTGAACCGCTACGGGTCGATGGCGGAGGAGGTTCTGGAGCTGATCACCGCCACCCCCTCGCTCGGCGAACCGCTCGCCGCCGCCGACGACTACCTGCGCGCGGAGGTCGTCTACGCGGCCTCGCACGAGGGCGCGCGGCACCTCGACGACGTGCTGACCCGGCGCACCAGGATCTCGATCGAGACCTTCGACCGCGGAACGCTCAGCGCCCGCGAGGCGGCCGGGCTGATGGCCCCGGTGCTGGGCTGGAGCAAGGAGCAGATCGAGAAGGAGGTCGAGCACTACGAGAAGCGCGTCGAGGCGGAGCGCGAGTCGCAGTTGCAGCCCGACGACCTGACGGCGGACGCGGCCCGGCTGGGCGCGCCGGATCTGGTGCCGCGGGCTTGACGCGTGGCAGCCCTGCGGCTCCGGCGGCGGCTGTGCAGGTTCCTGTATGGGGTAGGCGTGCTCACTGCGCTGGTGTTCCTCCTCTTCTCCACAGAGGATAAACACCAGCGTCAGCACTTCACCGGCTGTTGCCGGACGGAGGATCTACCAGTCGACCATGCCGGCACCGCCTAGGCCGACGCCGGAGCCGGTGAGACACGGAAGCTCCGCCGGCCTGCGTGGACCAGCTCACCGGGAGGCTCCGGCTCGGGCGGTCGGGGGGCTGAGCGAGTTCAGCATGATCTTGCGAGGAACCCCGGGCCTTTAGGACTCCGCCGGTTTACACATTTCCCAACGGAGTCCTTTAGGGCCGGGTCAAGTTGACCGCAGTTCCCATGACTCGACCCTGCGGAGCAGACTTGATGCGCAGGTCGTTTGTCCTGTCCACGATGCTGGCCGTTCTCCTTACCGGCACCTCCCTGGCGTCGGCCCAGGCCGTGGCCCAGGATCCCGACGCCCCGCGTGCGGGGAGCCGGCGTATCGCTCGCGGGCGAGGAGGCGGCGCGTGGCGGCTACCCGCGCCCGCAGAACTCCCCCGCCAGCAGCGCCGCGACGCGGCCCCTCGCCGCGGGGGTGTCGGTGTTGACCCGGTAGCTGAGCAGATGAGTGCCGCCCGCCGTGCCCAGGGTCTGGGCGTGTGAGCCGGTGATGTCCCCGTTGTGGCCCCACACGGTCCGGCCGCAGGGCAGCTTCACCGGGAACAGCCCCATGCCGTACCGGCCGTGCGTCGCGGCGGTGTCCCGCATCAGGGCGAGTTGCCGGGGCCGCAGCAGGTCGCCGCGGAGCAGCGCGCCGTAGAAGCGGTTGAGGTCGTCGAGGGTGGAGACGACCTCGCCCGCCGCGCCGGCCCCGGAGGGGTTGAGGTCGGTGACGTCCAGCGGGCGGCCGGTGCGGGTGGAGTAGGCGCGGCCGTGCGGAGCGGGGAGGGTGGCGCGGGTGCCGGGGAAGGAGGTGGCCGTCAGCCGCAGCGGTCGCAGGATGCGGCGGGTGGCTTCGGACGCGTACGAACGGCCCGTCACCTGCCGCACGATCATGCCGAGTACGAGGTAGTTGGTGTTGGAATAGCGCCAGTTCGCCCCCGGCGCGGAGGTCGGCGGGTGGGCCAGCGCGATCCGGACGAGGCTCCGCGGGGAGCGGGTGTCGTAGCGGTGTGCGGTGAAGCCCGCGCCGGTGAGCCGGCGGGCGAAGGCGGGGTCGTCGGTGTACGAGAACAGCCCGCTGGTGTGGTTGAGGAGTTGCCGGACGGTGATCCGGCGGCCGTCGTCGCCGTGGCCCGTGAGCAGGCCGGGGAGCAGGCTCTCGACGGTGTCGTCGAGACCGAGCCGGTGTTCGGCGGTCAGTTGCAGGACGACGGCCGCGAGAAAGGTTTTGGTGATGCTGCCCACGCGGAAGCGGTCATTCCGGTGAATCGGGCGGCCGGTCCCGAGGTCCGCGACGCCCGCTGCCGCGAAGCGCGTACCGGCCTTGTCCCGCGCCAGCGCCGCCGCTCCGGGAGCCCCTGACGGCTTGCCCGAGGACCGGTCCGAAACCCGGCGGAACGGCTGCCCGCGCGCCACCAGCCGCCGCACGGCGGACCGGGTGCGCTCGCCGTTCGCGCTGCTCACGGGCGGATCGGCGACCCGGCCGGCGGCCGGGTCCGCGCCGCGTACGGGCGAGTTGAGGCCACGTCCGGCGCTCACTCCCAGTGGGATCGCCAGTACCACCAGCAGCACCGCCAGGGCCGCCGGGGACGGTGCGCGGGGCGGGCGGCGGGGGCCTGGGGTGCTGCGGGTGGGCATGGGGAGGCCGCTCGTTCGACAGTCGTCAGGTGCGTATCGCGCCATGATCTCCGTGCTGCCGGAAGCGGTCCAGGGCGGGGCTCCGGACCCGGGACTTCCGCCCGTCCGCGGATGAGAGACAATGGACGCTCTGCTAGGGCGGGTTGATCGCAGAATCGCAGAGGGGATGCATGGGCCACGAGGTGGACAGCGAAACCGGACGACTCCTTTCCGGCCGCTACAGGCTGGGCGGGGTGCTCGGCAGCGGCGGCATGGGCACGGTCTGGCGGGCGATCGACGAGACCCTGGGCCGCACGGTCGCGGTCAAGGAACTGCGATTCCCCGGGGGCGTCGACGAGGACGAGAAGCGGCGCCTGATCACCCGCACCCTGCGTGAGGCGAAGGCGATCGCCCGCATCCGCAGCGGCGGCGCCGTGACGGTCTACGACGTGGTGGACGAGGACGACCGTCCCTGGATCGTGATGGAACTGATCGAGGGCCGCTCGCTCGCGGACGTCGTGCGCGACGACGGGCCGCTCAGCTGGCGGCGGGCCGCCGAGGTCGGCCTCGCGGTGCTCGACGTGCTGCGCTCGGCGCACCAGGTGGGCATCCTGCACCGGGACGTGAAGCCGTCCAACGTGCTGATCTCCGACGACGGCCGAGTGGTGCTCACTGACTTCGGCATCGCCCAGGTCGAGGGCGACCCCTCGGTCACCTCCACCGGCATGCTGGTCGGCGCGCCCTCGTACATCTCGCCGGAGCGGGCCCGCGGCCACAAGCCGGGGCCGCCGGCCGACCTGTGGTCGCTGGGCGGGCTGCTCTACGCCTCGGTCGAGGGCGTGCCCCCGTACGACAAGGGGTCGGCCCTCGCGACGCTGACCGCCGTGATGACCGAGCCGCTCGACCCGCCGAAGAACGCCGGGATGCTGGAAGAGGTCATCTACGGCCTGCTGGCCAAGGACCCGGACCAGCGGTTGGACGACGCGGGCGCCCGGGTGCTGCTGGAGGACGCGGTGAGCGCCCCCGAGGACACCGGCCCGCAGCCGCCGGTCCCGATGGACGCGACGCGCAGCATAGAGCTGCCGCCGGCCCCCGAGAGCCACCCGGCAGCGGGCTCCGGCACGCGCGTCGGCGCGGCGAGCGGCGGACTCGACGCCCCGCGGCGCCCGGAGACTCCGGACCGGATGCGCGGAGCGCTGAAGTCCGTACGGAACGTGGCGGCGGCGGCCTCGGCGAAGGCTGAGCAGAAGTCGCAACAGAAGTCACAGCAGAAGTCCGAACAGAAGCAGCAGCGGGACGCGCGGCGCGTGGAGCAGGAGTCGGCGGCGCAGGAGTCGGCGCAGCGGGTGGCGCAGCAGTCGGCGCGGGCGTCCGGACCGCAGTCGGGACACGGGTCGGGGCAGGCGTCAGGCCAGCCGTCCGGACCGCGGTCGGGCCGCCGCGCGGGGGTGTCCGCAGGGGCGCCCTCCGGGCAGCGTTCGGAAGCGGCGAGACCTGGTGCGAAGCCCGCGGGCGGAGTCGGCGCGGGCGCGTCGGGGCCGGCGCGGACCTCGGCCTCGCTGACCGATGTGGTGCCGCGCAGGACGCTCATCATCGTGGCCGTCATCGTGGCGCTGGCCGTACTCGGGACCGTGCTCGCCTTCGCGCTCGGCGGCGACGACAAGGACGGCGCCGCGTCCAAGGGCGACAAGAGCGCCGCTTCGAGTGGCGCCGACGGCTCGAAGGGCGACGACAAGAAGGCCGAGGGGCAGCAGGGCTCGACCGCCGGGCCGGACGACAAGTCGACGGGCGACGCGGCGGACGAGGCGGGCGGGAAGCCGTCCTCCGACTCGGCCGGGACGTCCGGGGGCAAGGACGGCAAAGCTGACAAGGGCGGTAAGGACGGCAAAGCTGACAAGCCGGATTCCGGCGGGCTGCCGGGCGGCTTCGAGCGGGTCAAGGACGGCAAGTTCCACTTCAGCATGGCCCTGCCCAAGGGCTGGAAGCGGAACGACATAGCCGGTGAGAGCTCGGGCGGCATCTACAACGATTCGGGCGGCTTCCCGCGCGTTCAGGTCGACTTCAACCCGAATCCGGGCACGGACGCGGCCGGGTCCTGGCGCAGCCTCGAAGGGGCCGTGCGGGGCAACATGCCGGGCTACCGGCAGCTGGACATCGAGTCGATCGACTGGCGGGGCTATCCCACGGTCGCCGACTGGGGGTTCGAGCGGACCCAGCAGGGCAAGCCCATGCGGGTGCTCAACCGCGGTTTCAAGGTCGACGGTTCGCACGGCTACGCGATCATGATCACCTGCCCGAAGAACGAGTGGTCCGGCAAGGAGTGCAGCACGCTCCGGAAGACCGCGTTCAAGACCTTCAAGCCCACCGGCTGAACGCACCGGCTGGTCCCGGCTGCTCGATGGGGCAGTTCGATACCGGCTGCTCGAACCAGCCTGACGCCGGCGTCTGACACCGGCTGTTCGAACCAGTGTGACACCGGCATTTGATACCGGCATGCGAACGAAGCGGCTGAACTGGCCGGAGCGGGGCACACGGCCCGGCTCCGGCACGTATCGTGAGATCTCGCGGACCGTACGCAGCCGCAATTCGCGGGAATACGACCGGTTTTGACAGGGGTTCCGGTGCTTCCCGGGTGCGGGGCGCACGCTGTGGGGAGGCGTCGTGGACGACTACGCGGGACGGGTGCTGGCCGACCGATACCGCTTGCCGCTGCCTCCTTCCGATGAGTACGACCTCGTAGAGACCCGGGCGTTCGACACCTACAGCGGGCAAGAAGTACTGGTCAGGCAGATACCGCTGCCCGAAGTCATCGAAGCCGAAGTCGTCGGCGCGGACGGCCGGTACGGCGGCGCGGCGGAGAGCTGGGGCGGGGGCGGCGGCAGCCGCAGCGCGGTCGCGGACCGCACCGGCCGGGCGACCCGCAAGCCCAGCGACCCGGCCGTGCGCCGGGCGATCGAGGCGGCGACGGCCGCGGCGCGGATACCGGACCACCCCCGGCTCGACCAGGTCTTCGACGTCTTCGAGGAAGACGGCAGCCTGTGGATCGTCAGCGAACTCATCCCCGCCAGGCCGCTCGCGGCCCTGCTCGCCGAACGCCCGCTCAGCCCGCACCGCGCGGCTGAAGTCGCCGCCGACGTGCTCACCGCCCTGCGCGCGCTGCACGCGCACGGCTGGACGCACCGCAACATCACCGCCCGTACGGTCCTGATCTGCGACGACGGCCGGGTGATGCTGACCGGCCTGGCGGCCGGGGCGGCGGAGGAAGCCCTGTGCGGCTACGACCCCGTGCCGGAGGACCCGGACGCGGCGGACGGCAACGGGCTGGACGACAGCGGCCTGGAGGCTGGGCTCGGCGGCGGCCCGGGGGAGTCGTACGGGACGGCGGCAGCCGGTGACGGGCCTGCCCCCGGCGGGCCGGCTCCGCTGCCTCCCGGCTGGGAGTACGGGCAGAACGACGCGTACGGACAGAGCAGCGCCTACGGGCAGAACAGCTCCGTCGCCGTACCCGAGCGGCCCTCGGGCGCGTCCCCCATACCGGTGCACGGGGCCAGGCCCGGCGCCATCGCCGCGTACCGCGCGGGCGCGCGGGCCGCCGCCGCGCGGGTGGGCGGCGAGGGAACGGCCGGGCGCGACGCCTGGCGGGACAGCGGCCGGAGCGGCGAGGAGTACGGCGGCGAGCAGGGCCCCCGGGCCGGCGGCGCGGAGCCTGACAGGCCGCACGGATCGCACGGCGCGGGCGTGGAAGCCGCCGACGAGGGGCCGGAGTTCGGCCCGTACCTAGACCCCATCGACCCGGGAGCGGGCCGGGAGCAGGCTGTCCCCCGGCAGCAGGCCGAGGGCCCCCGCGCACGCGCGCGCGCGAAAGACGCGGGGGATGCGCGAGACGCGGCAGCCGCGCAAGACCTCTTCGACCCGGCGGCGAGCGCGGGCGACACCTCGTACGGAGGTGCCACCTCATACGGAGGCGACACCTCGTACGGAGCCGGCCTGCCCCGATCGCGGCAGCGCGCGGACTCGGGCAGCTGGGACGACTCGGGACCGATTCCCGGCATCGCAGGCGCGGGCGGCGAGGGCCGCACCTGGTCCGAGGTCGTCGCGTCGGGCGGCGCGGCCGAAGCCTCGTACCGGGGCCCGGTCACCGCGCTGGCCGCCGAGCGGGCGCGGCAGGCGCGGATCACCGTCGTGGGAGCGGTCACCGAGCGGTGGGCGCCCGAACAGGCGGGGCCGGTGCACGAGAACTGGCGGCTGGCGCCGCCGGTCGGGCCCGCAGCGGACCTGTGGGCGCTCGGCGCGCTGCTCTACCGGGCCGTCCAGGGCCACGCCCCGTACCCGGAGGAGAGCGCCGCCGAGCTCGTGCAACTCGTGTGCTCCGAGGCGCCCGCCTACGCCGAGGAGTGCGGCGCGCTGCGCCCCATCGTCGAGTCGCTGCTGCGCCAGGACCCCACCGAGCGGCCCGACTTCGAGGACCTGCGGGGCTGGCTGCGCTCGCTGATCCGCTCCGCCCCCGAGCCGGACGTCGGCACGCACGTGGTGACCATGCCATCGCTCGACGCGCCGACGGACCCCCGGCGGCTGCCCGTCGTACGCCGCCGGGGCGAGCTGGTGCGCAAGCGGCGCGCGGGTTCCGCGATGGTCGCTCATGGGCGGCACAAGAAGGGCAGGCAGAAGCAGGCGAGGGACCGGCCCGAGCGGCCGCCGCGCAGCCTGGGCCGGATGCTGCTGGTGTTGGTGCTGCTCGCGCTGGTGGCGGCGGTGGTCTACGCGCTGCTGTTCATGCCGGAGGCGAAGCGCGGAGCGGGCGAGGAGCGCACCGGCTCGGCGGGAGCGGCGAGTTCGGCCCCCTCGGACCCCGGTGCCGGGTCGTCGAAGGGTGGGTCTTCGAAGGATGAGTCCTCACAGGGCGGCACCTCCAAGGACGGCTCAGGCAACAGTTCCCAGGGCGGTGCCGCCGGTTCCGGCGAAGGCTCCAAGAACGACCGCAAGCCCAGCGGCCAGGAACCGCAGACATCCGACCCCGCCGACCTCGCGCGGGGTTTCGAGGTCCGCAAGGACCCCGGCGGCTTCCAGGTCGCGGTCGACAAGGACTGGACCCGGCGCGGCAAGAACGACCTCGGGCAGGTGCGGTACGTCGGGGGCGACTACGAGCTGATCGTGGTGCCCGGCCGGGACACGGTGAAGAAGTTCGGCGGCGACCCGATGGTCTACCAGAGCGACAAGGAACGGGAGCTGGACGCGTTCCGGGATTCGGAATGGTCCTCCGCCGCCGGTCTGCGCCGGATCGACGTGGGGCAGCGAGCGATGGCCGAGGGGTCGTTCAAGTGGCGGGACAGCAGCGGCCGTCAGGTCTACGCGCGCAATCTCGCGATGATCCTCGACGGCCGCTACCACCTGGTGCTCGTCATCGGCCCGGCCGACAAGGAGGACGAGGTCGGCACGTTCTTCGAGCAGGCCACGGGGGGCTACCGGGCGACGGGGTGAGTGTTCTGCGGGGTGGGCTGGTCGCCGCGTCGCGCTGACTGCGGTCATCGTGCCGGCCTGACCGGTCCGTCGGGCGGTCCGTCGGCCTGGTCACGGCGTGGGGCCGGCTGCGTCACCGTGCCGGACCGGCCGTTCCGCCGGTCCGCCCGCCGACCCGTCCGCCGCGTCGGGCGGACCGTCCTGCCGGACCGTCCGCCGACCCGGTCACCGCTCCGGACCGACCGTTCCCCCAGGCCGTCCGTCGACCCGGTCACCGCGCACCCCTGAGGCGTCCTGCTCCTCTTCGGCGGTGTGGGGCAAGATGTGCCCATGGGCAGCAGTGGGGACACGCGTCGCCTGATCGCCGGTCGCTACCGACTGGGGGTGCGGCTCGGGCGCGGCGGGATGGGAACGGTGTGGCGCGCCACCGATGAACTGCTCGGCCGCGAGGTGGCGGTCAAGGAACTGCACCCCGGCGACGGGCTGTCCGAGCCCGAAGCCCAGGCGCAGCGGGAGCGCACGATGCGCGAGGCCCGTACGGTCGCGCAGATCAAGCACCCCAATGTGATCGTGCTGCACGACGTGGTCGAGCAGGACGGCCGCCCGTGGATCGTCATGGAGCTGGTCGAGGGCGGTTCGCTCGGCGACCGGCTGGCCGCCGGCGGCCCGGTGTCGCCCCGCGAGGCCGCGCGGATCGGGCTCGCGCTGCTCGGCGCGCTGCGGGTGGCGCATGCGCGCGGTGTGCTGCACCGCGACATCAAGCCCGCGAATGTGCTGATGGAGGCCGGGGCCCGGGGGAGCCGGCGGGTGGTGCTCACCGACTTCGGGATCGCGAAGGTGGCCGGGGTCGCCACGATCACCGAGAACGGGGCGTTCGTCGGCTCGCCCGAGTACACCGCCCCGGAGCGGATGGCGGGCGGTCGGACCGGCCCGGAGTCCGATCTCTGGTCGCTCGGGGCGCTGTTGTGCTCCGCGGTCAGCGGCGAATCCCTCTTCCACCGGGACACGCTGGGCGGGGTGCTGCACGCGGTGGTGTCCGACGACATCCTGCCGCCGGCCGCCGCCGGGCCGCTGCTGCCCGTCGTACGGGGGCTGTTGCAGCGCGATCCGGAGCTGCGGATCGCGGGGGACGAGGCGGAGCGGCTGCTGCGCGCCTATCTGGCGTCGGGCCGGATGCCGGAGGCGGGCGCCGCGTACACGCCCACCCGGCGCGGGGTGTCCGAGGTGCCGCTGCCGCCGATGCGGGTCACGCCGGCGGGGCAGATCGGGCCGATGGGCCCCGTCGCGCTGTCGGCGGGCGGGCCGAGCGGCCGGCGTCCGCAGCCGCTGGCCGTCCCCGGCCGGCCGGCGCGCGGCGGGCGGACCCGCACCGCGCTGCTGGCGTTGTTAGTGGTCATCGCGCTCGGCGGCGCGGGGGCCGGGGTGGCCGCGCTGGTACTGAACCAGGAGGGGGAGAACGGCAACGGCGGCAGCAGCATCGGCGGCCCGGACTCCGAGCCGCCGGACTCCGCGAGCGGCCGGGAGCGGGCCTCGCCGGGCCAGTCGCCGCCCAGCGGCTCCGGCGGCGCGCCGAAGCCCACCCGGAAGCCGTCGGTCTCCGCCCCGCCCGGCTACCGCTCGGTCGCCGACCCCGCGGGCTTCGCGCTCGCCGTCCCGAACGGCTTCACCCGTTCCTTCGAGCCGCCCAGGGTCTTCTACTACTCGCCGGGCGAGGAGTTCCGCATCGGCGTCCTGATCCAGGACCCCCGGCCGGGCGGCCCGATGGCCGCGATGCGCGACTCCGCCGCCGCGGCCCCGGAGCGCTACAAGGGCTACCGCGACGGCGAGGTCACCGAAACCCGCCACGACGGCCACCGGGCCGCGCGCTGGGAGTTCACCTGGAACGGCTTCGCGGGCGAGGGCGTACCCCGGCACACCTTCGACATCAGCTGGGAGGAGGGCGGCAAGATGTACGACCTGTGGGTCTCGGCCCCGGACACGCTGCGGGACGAGGGGCGCCGTCACTTCGATACGGCGCTGGAGAGCTTCGTCCGGACGCGGCCCGACTCGGACGGCTGAGGTTTCCGGGGGCGGGCCCCGGCCGCTGCCCGGACCCCGAGCCCAGCCGGTTCCTGCACCCCGACCGGACCCCGAGCCCGCCCGCAGGGCACCCGGAGCCCACCTCGCGCCCCACCTCGCGCCCACCCCGAGCCCCGCCCGCAGGGCACCCCTCGCTCGGCCGGAGACCCGCCCAGCCCCCTGATCAGCGGCTTACGCCAGCAATCACTGGCGCGATCGTGGGTCCTTGGTGAAAACTAGTTACTGCCGGGTACCCAAAGCGCGCGAGCGGGCATACGCTCCCCCGTATGACGGACTCGCAGGCCAGGGCCGGCCACCTCGCAACAGACGCAGCAGGCACACCCGGGGCAGGCACAGCCACAGACGCCCCCGCCGACGGAAACCCGGTCGTGCCGCGCACCGCCGGCACCCGCTCGGCCGCCGACGTGGTGACGCCCGAGCTGGTCACCCGGCTCGCCAGGGGCGTCATCGGCGAGGGCAGCACCGCCAACCACACCCCCTTCACCGGGGAGAAGCTGGCCGACCTGCCCGAGTCGACGCCGCAGGACGTGACCACCGCCTTCGACCGGGCGCGCGCGGCGCAGCAGCTGTGGGCCGCCAGGCCCGTACGGCAGCGCGCCGCCGTGCTGCTGCGCTTCCACGACCTGGTGCTGAGCCGGCAGTCCGAGGTGCTGGACCTCATCCAGCTGGAGACCGGCAAGGCGCGGCTGCACGCCCACGAGGAAGTGCAGGCCGTCGCCGTCGCCGCGCGCCACTACGGCCGCAAGGCCGTCTCGTACCTGAAGCCCAAGGGCCACACCGGCGTCGTGCCGACCCTCACCAAGGTCACCGAACTGCGCCAGCCGCGCGGTGTCATAGGGCAGATCGCGCCCTGGAACTACCCGTTCGAGCTGTCCGTCGGCGATGCGCTGCCGGCCTTCGTCGCGGGCAACGCCGTCGTCATGAAGCCCGACACCGAGACCGCGCTCACCGCCCTGTGGGCGCGCGAGCTGCTGATCGAGGCCGGGCTGCCGGCCGCCCTCTGGCAGATCGTGCTCGGGGACGGTCCGGTGATCGGCCCGGCCGTCGTGGCGCACGCCGACTACGTCTCGTTCACCGGCTCGACCCGCACCGGCCGCGAGGTCGCCCAGGGCGCCGCCGCCCGGCTGGTCGGCTGCTCGCTCGAACTCGGCGGCAAGAACGCGATGCTGGTGCTGCGCGACGCCGACGTGGAGAAGGCGGCGGCGGGCGCGGTCCGGGCCTGCTTCTCCTCCGCCGGGCAGCTCTGCATCTCCATCGAGCGGCTCTACGTCCACGAGTCGATAGCCGACGCCTTCGTCGAGCGCTTCGGCGCCCGCACCAAGGCGATGCGGCTGGGCACGGCGCTCGCGTACGGCGCGGACATGGGATCGCTGGTGGGCGAGCGCCAGTTGGAGACCGTCGCCCGGCATGTGGACGAGGCCGTCGCCAAGGGCGCGAAGCTCGTCGCGGGCGGCCGGGCCAGGCCGGACATCGGCCCGCTCTTCTACGAGCCGACGATCCTGGACGGCGTCGAGGCCCCGATGGCCGTCTGCACTGAGGAGACCTTCGGCCCGGTCGTCTCCATCTACCGCTTCGCCGACGAGGACGAGGCGGTCGAGCGGGCCAACGCGACCCCGTACGGCCTGAACTCCAGCGTCTGGTCGAAGGACGGCCGGCGCGCTCGCGCGCTCGCGGCGCGGCTGCGCAGCGGCACGGTCAACGTCAACGAGGGCTACGCGGCCGGATACGGCAGCGTGCAGTCCCCGATGGGCGGCATGGGCGAGTCCGGACTCGGCCGCCGGCACGGCTCCGAGGGCATCCTCAAGTACACCGAGGCGCAGACCGTCGCCCACCAGCGGCTGATGCCGCTCGCGCCGTCCTTCGGCATGGACGACGAGAAGTACGCGGCGCTGATGACGCGCAGCTTGCGGGCGATGAAGGCGGTCAGGCTGCGCTGATTCCGGCCCTGCGGCTGGGCGTGCCGGCGGCGTGCAGGTTGCGCTGAGTTCAGCTGCGCTGACCCAGGCCCTCTGACCTGCACGTTCTCTGGGAGGTACCAGTGTCACAGGACGACTCTGCCCACAGCGGCCCGGCCGCTGGGCCCGCTGACGGCTCCGGCCGCCCGGCCGACGACCCCCGCTCCGAGCGCCACGAGGGCTCTGATCACGACTCCGAGCAGGACTCTGAGCACGGCCCTGATCACGACTCTGCGTACGCCTCCGCGTACGACTACGACGTGATCGTCGTCGGCTCGGGCTTCGGCGGGTCGGTGTCCGCCCTGCGGCTGACCGAGAAGGGCTACCGCGTCGGCGTGCTGGAAGCCGGCCGCCGCTTCACCCGCGACACCCTCCCCAAGAACTCCTGGGACATCCGCAACTACCTGTGGGCCCCGGCGCTGGGCCTCTACGGCATCCAGCGGGTGCACCTGCTCGGTAAGGTGATGGTGCTGGCCGGCGCCGGCGTCGGCGGCGGGTCGCTCAACTACGCCAACACCCTCTATGTGCCGCCCAAGCCCTTCTTCGAGGACCCGCAGTGGGGCCACATCACCGACTGGCAGCAGGAGTTGAAGCCGTACTACGAGCAGGCGCAGCGCATGCTCGGCGTCCGGCTCAACAAGTCCATGACGCCCTCGGACGTCCACCTCAAGGCGGCGGCCGAGAAGATGGGCGTCGGCGACAGTTTCCACATGGCGCCGGTCGGGGTCTTCTTCGGCGACGGGGACGACGCCGACGGCGCGGCCGGGACCAGGGCCGCGGCGGGCGGCGAGGTCCCGGACCCGTACTTCGGCGGCGCGGGCCCCGCGCGCAAGGCGTGCACCGAGTGCGGCGAGTGCATGACCGGCTGCCGGCACGGCGCGAAGAACACCCTCACCGAGAACTACCTGCACCTCGCGGAGCGGGCCGGCGCGGTCATCCACCCGATGACCTCCGTCGTCGCCGTCTCCGAGGACGCCGACGGCGGCTACCGCGTCGCCACGCTGCCGACCGACAAGAAGCGCAAGAGCCGGGCGAAGGTGCTGCGCGCCCGCCAGGTGGTGATCGCCGCCGGTACGTACGGCACCCAGACGCTGCTGCACGCCATGCGCGACGAGGGCCTGTTGCCGCGTATCTCCGGCAGGCTCGGCGAGCTGACCCGTACCAACTCCGAGTCGCTGGTGGGCGCGCAGACCGACGACCGCCGCTACCGCGAGGCGCACGGCGTGAAGGCCGACTTCACCCGCGGCGTCGCGATCACGTCCTCGATCCACCCGGACGGCGACACCCACATCGAGCCGGTCCGCTACGGCAAGGGCTCCAACGCGATGGGCGTGCTGTCCATCCTGCAGATCCCGCACGGCGGCCGGGCCCCGCGCCCGCTGGCCTTCGCGGCCGAGTGCGTCAAACACCCGGCGCTGCTGCTGCGCTCGCTCTCCAACCGCCGCTGGTCGGAGCGCACCATCATCGGGCTGGTCATGCAGTCGCTGGACAACTCGCTGACCACGTACCGCAAGCCCAAGGGCATCGGCAAGGGCCTGCTCACCGCCAGGCAGGGCCACGGTGCGCCCAACCCGGACCACATCCCTGAGGGCGCCGAGGCGGCCCGGCTGATCGCGGCGGAGATCAACGGCTTCGCGGGCAGCAACGTCGGCGAGCTGATGGGCACCCCGCTGACCGCGCACTTCCTGGGCGGCTGCCCGATCGGCAGCGACCCGGAGCGCGGTGTCATCGACCCGTACCACCGGCTGTTCGGGCACCCGGGCATCCATGTCGTGGACGGTTCGTCGGTCTCCGCCAACCTGGGCGTGAACCCCTCGCTGACGATCACCGCGCAGGCGGAGCGCGCGATGTCGCTGTGGCCGAACAAGGGCGAGCCGGACCCGCGCCCCGCACAGCACCTCCCGTACGAGCGGCTGCCGGCGGTCGAGCCGCAGCGCCCCGCCGTCCCCAAGGACGCCTTCGCGGCACTCAGGCTGCCGTTCCTGGCCGTCCCGGCGATCCCCCGCCGAGGCGCGGAGCGGAGGGGCGTCCCGCCGAAGGGCGGGGCTGAGCGGCCGACGGGCTGAGCGGCTCGCCCGGCTTGAGCTTCTGGTACGGGAGAGGGGCCACACCCCGTCGTGCGTCGTGGGTGCGGCCCCTCTCCGGTATTCAAGCGGTCACGCCGTTACGCGGCGGCCCCACCGGCACCGCCCACGCCGATCCTGCGACGACGCACGATGAAGACCGCGCCCGCGCCCGCGACCATGGCGACCCCGCCGATCATGGCGATGGCCGGCAGCGCGGAAGACGAACCGGTCGCGGCCAGCGTGCCCTGCGGGTTGATCCGGGTGTCGCCCGCGGGCTTGGCCGGGAGCGGCTTCTTGCCGCCCTGCGGCTTGGCGCCGGGGACCTGGCCGGGCTTCGCGCCGGCCGCGAGGACGTCGAACTCGTAGAGGTCACCGGTCGAGAAGACGCAGTTGCCCTCGTCGTCCGCGTACACGCCGACGCTGATCGCGAAGCCGATGCCCGCAGGCGCGGCGGCGGCGATGCTCAGCCGCAGGTCGAGCTTGAGAGTCTCGTGCGGGAGGACGTCGGTGTAGCCGACGTAGCCCTGGCCCTGGTCGTCCGCGTCGGTGGAGATGGCCTCCCATCGACCGGTGTCGGGGTTCTTGAACTGGAGGGTGAGGTACTTGCCGGTGCCCTCGGGATTGTCCGCGTCGGCGGTCGCGGCGATCACGCCGAAGTCGACGCGCTGGTACGAGCGGTCCGAGTTGTTCCGCACGCTGAACTCGAACCCGTGGAAACCGCTGCCCGCGACGACCTTGGACGGCAGACCGGCCAGCGAGGTGGAGAGGTCGGGGTCCTCGGCGTACTCGCCGCCGTCCTCGCACTCGGCCGGCTCGGGCGAGGCCGTGGGCGCCGGCGTCTCCGGGGGTGTCGTGGTCGGCGTCGCGGTCGGAGTGGGCGTGCCGCTCGGGTCGGTCTGGCTCACGGTCGGTGTCGGCGTCGGTGTCCCGGTCGCCGTGCTGGGATTCGTCACCGGGACAGCGGCGGTGGACGAGGCGCTCGGGCTCTGCGCGAGCGGAGCGGCGGGCGAGGACTGCGAGTCCGTCGAGGTCACAGTCTCGCCTGCGGGCCCCTCCGCGAAGGCGGCGGGCGCCGCGAGCAGCGCGGCGGGGGCTATGGCAGCGGTCACGGCGGCGGTCGCCAGGGCGCGGCGGAGCTTCATGCAGACCTCTTCGGGGTCCTGGTGCTGGGACAGCACGAGCGGTGGGCCGTCGCTGTGGGGCGCGGGATGGCCGTGCGATTGCACATAAGAGACGTGTAAGGAGGGGCAAAGGTTGTACGGGGAGTGACGGCGGCCGCGAGTGACCCGCGTCGCGATCACGGGGAGGGGCTCTGGGGCGGGGGCCTGGGCATGCGAAGGGGCCCGGCACGGCGACGGGGCCTGGGCCTGGGGATGGCCCCAGAGCATGGCGAACGACCCCCGGCAAGGCGAAGGGCCCCGGGTCGTCGTCCGCGAGGAACGCGGGCGGCCACAGGGCCCTTGGCGTTCGGCGCCGGCTCAGGGCAGCGCCGGTGCCGAAGAGCGGCGCCGGGGGGTCGCGCCGCTGGCTCGGAGGCCCGCGGTGGTCAGCGGTGGCTCTCCGGTGGTGTGTCGGTGCCGCGCGGAACGCGCTCGGCCGGGCCGACCGCTTCGCGCGACCGCGGTGGTGGAACTGTCTTCGTTCCGAGTGTTCCGTGGTGGTCGTAGCGGCTTCGCACCGCGGTTTTCGCATCGTGCTGGACGCGCCTCATCCGGCGCAACGGCTGCGACC
Organism: Streptomyces sp. H27-D2; assembly: GCF_035828615.1. NCBI lineage: Bacteria > Bacillati > Actinomycetota > Actinomycetes > Kitasatosporales > Streptomycetaceae > Streptomyces > Streptomyces sp. H27-D2. The sequence continues at coordinate 59,743 of NZ_JAYMZR010000030.1, forward strand.
GGATACGGTCGGTCCCGGGCGTCCCCGGGGCCGACCGCCCTATCGGTCGTGACCGGGCTGCTGTCCCCTGCTTTCCGGTCACTCGCACTGGAGCGAGGTCCCACGACGCGGGCCGGTCGAGTCGAGCCGGCCAGTCCCCGTCACACACTCCAGCGGCTGCACCCAATGGCTGCCGGGCATCCGCTGCATTTCGATAGAGCCACGCGTGGTTTTTCACCGGGTCCGCCCCTGGATGGAACGGACACCGGGACCAACGAAGCGCGTCGGGGCCGGTCACGCGCCGTACGGGTGACGAAGCCCGAACGAGGATGCGGGCCGGGAGCGGATGGGCGGCCGGGCCGGCTCCCGGCACCGCTCCCGCGCGTCGCATCCAGACCCGGCCTGGCCCCGGCACCGCTCCCGGCCCGCACCCGCGCACCGCACCGCACCGCACCGCACCGCACCGCACCGCACCCGCGCACCGTGCTCAGACCCGGCCGCCCTCAGACCCGCCCGCGGCACAGCTCCAGCAGCGTCATGGCGAGGGCCGTGCCGGGCCGGCCCAGCTCGTCCCTGTAGTGGCCGAGGATCTCCATCTCGCGGGACAGGTTCACCCGACGGCCGCCAGAGGTCATCCGGGCCCGCTGGATCGCGGCGGACACCGCCATCCGTTCCTGGACCAGCCCGATGATGCGCCGGTCCAGATCGTCGATGCGGTCGCGGGCGCCGGTGATCACGCTGACCGCGTCATCGGTGTGCGCGCCGGTGTTGTCGGCGGTCTCGGCGCCTGCGGGCTCGTTGCCCGCGGCCCCGTCTCTCGTGGCTGCGCCGCCCGCAGTCCCGTTGCCCGCAGCCCCATTGCCCGGGGGCCGGGTGCCGGTGCCCTTGGGCTGAGCGCTCTCGCTGGTCTGCCTGGTCCGCGTGGTCTGCCTGGCCTGTGTGTTCTCGGTCCGCGTGTTCTCGGTCTGCGTGTTCTCGGTCTGCGTGTTCTCGGTCTGCGCGTTTTCGGTCCGCGTGCTCATGATCGGTGTCTCCTGGGGATCGGGTGGCCCCCGGAACCGTCCGGCCCGGACAACGCAGCGCGCCCCGGGCCTGATGGCCCGGGGCGCCTGGGAAGTCGCTTGTCAGTTGCTCAAGCAGCACGACCATGGCAGCCGGACGGGCCGGTGCCATAGCTAAAGACGCTGGAGAAGCGTGTCGTGTGCTGACGCATGCGGCCAGTATGGCGCGGCCCCCGCGCGGGGTCGACGACGGCCCGGATGATGAGACGGATGATGAGACGGCCGGGGCCCGCCGATACCCCCGGTAGAATCGGAGTCCCACACCCCGTACCACCGCCGGAAGGCCGCCGAAGTGCCATCAGCGACCCCTGCCGCCCCCGACAGCACCCCGGACGTAGTCCTTGTTGTCGACTTCGGTGCGCAGTACGCCCAGCTCATCGCCCGCCGGGTCCGTGAGGCCCGGGTCTACAGCGAGATCGTCCCGTCCACCATGCCGGTGGCCGAGATGCTCGCGAAGAACCCGAAGGCGATCATCCTCTCCGGCGGCCCGTCCTCGGTATACGCCGAGAACGCGCCCTCGCTCGACCGCGCGATCTTCGAGGCCGGGGTCCCGGTCTTCGGCATGTGCTACGGCTTCCAGCTGATGGCCATCGCGCTCGGCGGCACCGTGGACAACTCCGGCGCCCGCGAGTACGGCCGCACCGCGCTGTCCGTCTCCAAGGCCGGCTCGACGCTCTTCGAGGGCACCCCCGCCGAGCAGTCGGTGTGGATGTCGCACGGCGACGCCTGCTCGGCCGCCCCCGAGGGCTTCACCGTCACCGCCTCCACGGACGTGGTGCCGGTCGCCGCCTTCGAGAACGACGCGGCGAGGCTGTACGGCGTCCAGTACCACCCCGAGGTGCTGCACTCCACGCACGGCCAGCAGATCCTGGAGCACTTCCTCTACCGGGGCGCGGGCATCGCCCCGGACTGGACGACCACCAGCGTCGTCGAGGAGCAGGTCGCCGCGATCCGCGAGAAGGTCGGCAAGAAGCGCGCGATCTGCGGGCTCTCCGGCGGCGTGGACTCCTCGGTCGCCGCAGCCATCGTGCAGAAGGCCATCGGCTCCCAGCTGACCTGCGTGTACGTCGACCACGGACTCCAGCGCAAGGGCGAGTCCGAGCAGGTCGAGAAGGACTTCGTCGCGGCCACCGGCGTGCGGCTCAAGGTCGTCGACGCGGAGGAGCGCTTCCTCAGCGCGCTGGCCGGCGTCTCCGACCCGGAGACCAAGCGCAAGATCATCGGCCGCGAGTTCATCCGCGTCTTCGAGCAGGCGCAGGCCGAGCTCGTCGCCGAGGCGGGCGCGGCCGGCGAGGACGTCGCGTTCCTGGTGCAGGGCACCCTCTACCCGGACGTGGTCGAGTCCGGCGGCGGCACCGGCACCGCCAACATCAAGTCCCACCACAACGTGGGCGGGCTCCCGGACGACATCGAGTTCGAGCTGATCGAGCCGCTGCGCCAGCTCTTCAAGGACGAGGTCCGGATGGTCGGCCAGGAGCTGGGCCTGCCGGACGAGATCGTCCAGCGCCAGCCCTTCCCCGGCCCAGGCCTCGGCATCCGGATCGTCGGCGACGTCACCAAGGCGCGCCTCGACCTGCTCCGCGAGGCCGACGCCATCGCCCGCGAGGAGCTGACCGCGGCCGGTCTCGACCGCGAGATCTGGCAGTGCCCGGTCGTGCTGCTCGCTGACGTGCGCTCGGTGGGCGTGCAGGGCGACGGCCGGACCTACGGCCACCCGATCGTGCTGCGCCCGGTCTCCTCCGAGGACGCGATGACCGCCGACTGGACCCGGCTGCCGTACGACGTCCTCGCGAAGATCTCCACCCGGATCACCAACGAGGTCGACGAGGTCAACAGGGTCGTCCTGGACGTGACGAGCAAGCCGCCGGGGACCATCGAGTGGGAGTAGTGCCGGACGGGCGGGAGTGACTTTCCGCTGACCTGCCGGCCCACTGGCCCACCGACCCGCTGACCCGCACGGTCAATGCCGATGCCGCCGCTCATTCGTTTGAGCGGTGGCATTGTCGTTCCCGCTGGGTACGCTGGCAGGGTCCGCGAGGATCCGCCGCATGGGAGCAACGATGACCGCTGCATCGGACTACGAGTGGCCGCGTCCGCCCGAGGGCGGTTACACGGCGGACGACCTCGACCGACTCCCGAATCTGCCTCCGCACACGGAGCTGATCGACGGGAGCCTGGTCTTCGTGAGTCCGCAGCGCAATTTCCATATGCGAGCCCTGCGATTGCTGGAGAACACCCTGTTGCGGCAAGCCCCGGAGGAATGGGATGTCGTCCGGGAGATGAGTGTCGTGCTGGGCCTGAGGAACCGCCCGGAGCCCGACGTCATGGTGATCCGCGCGGACGCGGACGCGGGGCCGGAGCAGACCGCCTATCGGCCCGAAGACGTCCTGCTCGCGATCGAAGTCGTCTCGCCCGACTCCGAGACCCGTGACCGCGACGTCAAACCCCGCAAATACGCGGCTGCGGGCATCCGCCACTTCTGGCGCGTCGAGAGCGACGAAGGCCGGCCCGTTGTCTACGTCTACGAGCTGGACCCCGGGAGCCGGGGCTACGGACTGATCGGCATCCATCACGACCAGCTGCGGCTGGCCCGGCCGTTCACCATCGAGATCGACCTCACCGCGATCGACGGCGCCGGCAGCCGGCCGTAGCTGCGAGTTCGGTGCGTACCGCCGCGGGCAAGCCGGTGCCGATCCAGCACGAGAGCGCGGTGCACTCCCGCGAGCAGCTCGGCAAGGTTCCCGTCGCGCTGATCAACCGCCGGCCGCTGCGGCAGCACGTCACCCGCAAGGATCGCGCCGAGCGGAGCAACTACCGGCCGCTGCGGCACAGATCACCCGCGCGGAGCCGGACCTGATGAGCTGACACCGCCGTGAGTACGGCACAATTCCCAGTCGTGGCGCGGTGCGTGAGGCGGTGCGTGACGCGGTGGACGGCAGTACTGGGCGGGGCGGGAGAGGCGGCGTTGGATCGTGGCGTTGGACACGACGCGGGGCGGTGCGGCCGGTCACGGCCACGGGCAGAGCCAGGGGCCCGCGCCCGGCGGCCACGACGGTGGCTGCACCTGCGGTGACTGCCCGCACGGCGCCCGCGCAGGGCACCGCCGAGCGGTGACCGCCTTCCTGGCCAAACGGGACGACTTCGCCGCGGGCCGTGGCCTGCCCGGCGCGCTCGCGCACTCGCCCGGCGCATCCCGGCAGTGGGTCTCGGACGAACTGGCGCAATCGGCCCGCACGGTCGCCGAGAGCGGCCGGGCCGAGGGCGAGGCGTGGCTGCGCCGGCTGTGGCGGCGCACGCTGGTCGTGGTCTGGGCGAGCGTCGGCGCGCTGCTGCTCGGGCAGTTGATCACCGCGCTCGGCGCGGGCTGGACGCTGGCCCGTACGGCCGGACTGATCGCCGCCCTCGCCGCGGGCGCCCTGCTCACCGCCGCCGCCCGGCTGCACGGCCCGCGCGGCGGACTGCTCGCGCCGGTCATCGGCGAGGACAACCGGCTGTCCACCTCCCGCGCCGTCGCCTGTGGCTGGGTGCTGCTGGCCGTCTTCGCGGTACTGGTGCTCGCGCTCGAACTCGCCGGCATGTCCTCCGCCGCCGACCGCCGCACGCTGCTCGCGGGCCTCGACCTGAAGCGCGCCGCGGGCGTGCTCACGGTCCTCGCCCTGACCTGCGCGGTCGCGGTACTGGTGCGCCGCGTGGTGTCCGTCCGGGTGCAGGGCCAGCGGCTCCAGAAGGTACGGGCCGACCGGCCGCGCGCCGCCGACCTGCTGACCGACGACGCGGGCCGCGGCAGCTTCGCCGACGTGCAGTACGCCCTGCTCAACGCCGTCGCCGTGGTCTTCGCCGGAGTCCGGCTGGCCCGCCAGCCGGAACAACTGCCCGACCTGCCCTGGGGCCTCGCGCTGCTCGTCGTGATCAGCACGGCGACGTACGTGGCCGGCAAGTACGCCGAGGGCGGGCGGCCGACCATCCTGTCGGTGGTCCGCGCCCGCGAGGTCGGCGACCTCGACGCCCCCATCCGCAACGGCGACGACATCGAGATCCGCGGCACCGGATTCCTCCCCTCCGGCGCCCAGACACCCCACGGATTGGCCCGAACGGTCGTACGCATCGGGACCGTGCACGTCCATGTGCCACTGGTGCCGGTCACCGGCGGCTTCGTCAATCCGACGGACACGGTGCTGACCGTGCCGGTGCCGGTGGACGTCGAGCCGGGCCGGGTGGAGATCCGGGTGGTCACCGCGGCGGGCGTCGAGACCGACAGCTATCCGATCGATGTCGTCGACTGAGCAGCATCACGACGGAGCAGCATCGCGACTGAGGCCGATCGGCTGAGCACGATCGCGAGCTTCGTACGCGGCCCCAGCTATCCGGGCGATGCCGTCGTCCGAGGCCGATCGGCTGAGCACAATCGCGACGTTCGTACGTATGGTCTGTCGCGGGGGACAACGCGACAGAGAGGCGGCGGGCGAGATGGCTCATGTGGACCGTTCAGGGGGTGCGAATCTCGGCGGCATACCCGGCGACGCGGCCGGCGGACCGGGCGGCCCGCGGGCCACCGCCTCCCGGTACGCGCTGCTCCCGCTGCGCCTCTTCCTCGGCGTCACCTTCATCTACGCGGGCCTCGACAAGCTCACGGACTCGTCCTTCTTCGCGAGCGGCGGCGCCGGCTCGATCGGCGAGATGATGAACTCCGTCCGCGACTCATCGGCGGTGCCCGCCCTCGTCGACCTCGCGCTCAAGAACCCCGCGGGCTTCGGCTACGCGATCTCCATCGGAGAACTCACGGTCGGCCTCGGCACCCTCTTCGGCCTGTGGGCCCGCCTCGCGGCACTCGGCGGCGCGCTGATCTCACTGAGCCTGTGGCTCACGGTCAGCTGGGCGACCGAGCCTTACTACTTCGGAAACGACCTGGCGTACCTGATGGCATGGCTGCCGCTGCTCCTGGCGGGCGCGGCAGTGCCGTCGCTGGACGCGGCGCTGAGAGGGCGCCGCAGGCAGCGCGGCCGAAGGCTGTTCGAGTGACGGCGGGGTCCTCAATCTCCCCCAGCCTTCGGCGGGATTGAGGACACCCACCCACCGGGCCGGACCGGTCAAACACCGCGGTCACCCCCCACGCTCCACACGCCGAACCCCCCGCCGCCGCCCCGCGTAAGACAGCACTGCCGTAAGCCCCGCCAGCCCCAGCCCGACCGGCGCCGCCCACAGCAGCGCGTGCGCCGGGACGTTCAGGACGCCGCCCGCGTCCAGCGCGTACGCGAGGCCGAGGCCCAGCAGGACCGTGCCGGCGACCAGATGTGCCGGTTCGAATTCATGACGTCGCACGGATGACCTCCACTTGGCCGAGGCCGACTACCAGATCCAACCGCATCGTGCCGTGCGGGGCGCCGCCGCCGCTCGGCCGCAGGGTCAGCGTCTCGTGCTGACCGGGGCCGACGTCGATGTCGTTCTCGCGTTCGCCGGGCACCCGGATGTCGCCGAGGCCCACTTTGGCCGTGAGTTCGACCGTCACGTCGTCCGGCACCGTGACCTGGAGCCGGCCCGCGCCGATCCGGGCCTGCGGTGAGACGACCTCGCCGCTCTTGAGCTTGAGGCCGGTCAGATCCAGCACACCGACGCCGCTGCCCAGCTCGTAGGTCTGGAGCTGAGCCTGCATGGAGGTGGTCGGCGTCCAGGTCCTGCGGGCCCAATCGTGGGTGATGCTCTTGGGCAGCGCCGCCGCGCCCGCCAGCAGCAGGCCGGTGATGACCGCGAGGACGATCGTCCCGCCGCCGGTGCGTCCGTACCAGGCGCTCAGCACGATCCCGAGGCCGAAGACGATCAGCGCGCACGAGAGGCCGATCTGCAGGCTCGTGCCGACCGGCTGGGTGTCCATGCTCGCGGACACTCCGACCACGCAGCCGAGCAGCGCGATCAGGAAGACCCGGCCGGCGATGGACGTACGCCGGCGGACCGGCTGGGAGCGGCCGGGAGCGGCGGACGGGCCGTACGGGGCGCCGTACGCCCCGTCGGCGGCATCGGCAGGACCCCAGAGGTATCCGGTGCCCGGGAGGCCCGTCGTGCCGTCCTTGACGATCGGGTCGCGCCACCAGGACGGCCCGCTGGGGGAGGGGGGCGCGAGCGTCTCGGGGGGCGCGTCCGCGACCGCCTGCGCCGTCGCCTTGTCGAACGCACCCTCGGACGCCACCCGGCGGCGGTGCTGCGACCAGTAGGCCGAGCCGATCGCCGCGACCGACAGCATCAGCGAGAACGCCAGCACGCTGCCGTTGTTGAGCATCGTCAGAAAGAGACCGCAGCCGACCAGCGCGCACAACACAGCGGTCAGCGCCGCCCCTTCGACACGGCCGGAGAGCAGCCTGCGGCCCTCGTTCTCGTCCTCGCCGTCGAGCGGGATGAGCAGCCACGCGAAGCCGTACGCGATGAGGCCGAGGCCGCCGGAAACCGCCAGGACGGCCAGCACGACTCGGAAGATCACCGGATCGAGGTCGTAGTAGCGGCCGAGCCCGCCGCAGACTCCGGAGATCATCTTGTGCTCACGGCTGCGCCGCAGCCGCGGTTTCGCCGAGGAGCCGGCCGCCACCGGGATCGTGTTCGCGGCGGGGCTGGGAGGACTGGCAGGGCTGGTGGGGCTGTCTGGGCCAGTGGGTCCTGCGGGGCGGTCAGGGCCGTCAGGGCCATCGGGTCCTGCCGCTCCTGCGGGCCCTGCTGATCCGGCGGGGCCGGGCCGCTCGACGGGGGAGTCGCTCATGGGTCCATGGTGACGGTCCGGCGGCCCGGCCGGCATCCGTCGCAACCCTGGCCGATCCCTGAGATCGCCCCCGAGGGGGCGGCGGATATCGTGGCGCTGCTGGATCAATCGGGGGAAGCAGAGGGGCTCGACGTGTCGGACGAGGGGCGGTTGGTCGCCGGGCGGTATCGGCTGATCGAACGGATAGGCCGCGGTGGCATGGGCACGGTGTGGCGGGCCGAGGACGAACTCCTCGGCCGGGATGTCGCGGTGAAGAAGCTGCACACCCCGCGCCATCTCGGCGAGGACGAACTCGCCACGCTCTACGAACGGACCCGGCGCGAGGCGCGCAGCGCCGCCCGGATCACCCACGCCAACGTGGTCGTCGTGCACGACGTGGTGGAGGACAGCGGGCTGCCATGCGTCGTCATGGAGTACGTCCCCTCGTCCACCCTCGGCGAGTTGCTGGAGCGGAAGGGGCCGCTGTCGCCCGCCGAGGCGGCCCGGATCGGGCGCGGCATGGTCGCGGCGCTGCGGGCCGCGCACGCGGCCGGGGTGCTGCACCGCGACGTCAAGCCCGGCAATGTGCTGCTCGGCGCGGACGGCCGGGTGGTGCTGACGGACTTCGGCATCGCCATCGCCTCCGGCACGAGCACGCTGACCAGGACCGGCGAGCTGATCGGCTCCATCGACTACCTCGCGCCCGAGCGGGTCAGGGGCGGCAAGCCGGGGCCCGCCTCGGACCTGTGGGCGCTGGGGGCCACGCTCTACCAGGCGCTGGAGGGCCGGCCGCCGTTCCGCAAGGACACCGCGATAGAGACGGCGTACTCGATCGCCACGGACCCGCTCGACCCGCCGCGCTCGGCCGGGTCACTGGCTCCGCTGGTCACGGCGCTGCTCGCGAAGGACCCGGCGGCGCGGCCGTCGATGGCGGAGGCGGAGCGCGCGCTGTGCGCCCCGGAGGCTGAGGCGGAGACGGCGGTACAGCCGGTCGGGCCGATGACGAAGACGGGGACGACGGGGACGGGGACGGGGGCGGGGACGGCGCGGGCCGCTCCGGCCGCCGCGACGCGCGACGCGCGTACCCCGCACCCGGGCGCGACCGTGAGCGCGAGCGGCGCGGGCCGCGGACGTCGTACGGCCTTGTGGGCGGTGACCGCGGCCGTCGTAGCCGGGTGCGTGGGCGGCGCGGCGGTGCTGCTGCTGAACGCGGACGACGGCGGCGGGGGTCTGAAGGTCAGCGGCAGCAGCACCGGCGGCGGTTCGGGCTCGGGGGACGGTCCGGCGAAGCCGTCCCGCCCCGCTGAGCCGCCGCCCGTGCCGGAGGGCTACCACCTGGTACGGGAGAAACGGCTCGGCGTCTCGTTCGCGGTCCCCGACGGCTGGCGGCTGGGCAAACGCACGGCCGAGCAGGTCGACTACGTGGACCCGACCGGCATGGCCGGCCTGCGGATCAACGCCCTGGACCTCGCGGGCCCCGACCACGTCCAGCACTTCAAGGACGTCGAGGAGCAACTGCGGACCAAGGTGGACGGCTACGAGCAGCTGCGGATGCAGAGCACGACGTTCCGCAGCGAGCCCGCCGCGATCTGGGAGTTCACCTTCCAGGGCCGCCAGCGGCAGTTCCGCGCGGCCGACCTCGGCTTCGGGCATGAGGGCGGCAGGGAGTACGCGGTCTACCTCTCCGCGCCGAGCGCGGACTGGGACCGCTACAAGCCGGTCTTCGACCGGGTGAAGGACGGCCTCCGGCTGCCCGCGCGGGTCCCCTGAGCGGGGGTGGTCGCCCTGCCCGGGGCGGGTCTCCTGAGTGGGGCTCAGCCAGCCCCGCCCCGCCCGGCTCAGCCCGCCCAGCCCAGCCCCGCCCGGCTCAGCCCGCCCAGCCCAGCCCCGCCC
>NZ_JAYMZR010000031.1:0-37189 GCF_035828615.1 Streptomyces sp. H27-D2
CGCGCCTCCAGCTCCTCCCGCCACATCGGCGCGCCTTGCGGCTGACCGGCGCGAGGGCGGCACAGCGGCGATAAGGCAGCGGTAAAGCCTTGTTCCGGACGTGTTCCGGCCACACTCCGACGGCGGGCCGCCCCGCCTCCAGACGTACTCCCCCGGACCAGGACACATCTCATACCGACCGGTGGGTATCAGGGGTTACGGCCGCTGCTACCTATCGGTAACGTGCCGGGTATGACCTCACTGCCCGCACGCGCCGAGCGGCGCTGCCACAACGCCCTGAACCCGCTGCACTCCACGCTCTACTTCTCCCCCGACCTCGGCAAGGAGATGGCCGCGATCGGGATAGCAGACCCGAGCGCCGCCTACTTCGTGACCCGGGCCGCCGCGATGGGCCCGGTCGGCGCGGGCACCGTCACCGCGACCTTCTACAACTTCAAGCACGAGCTGGTCGCCAAGCACCTGCCGCGCACCTGGGCCGTCGCCTCCCCCGAGACCGTCCTCGCGGCCCGGCAGCGCGCCGCCGACAGCACGCTGCGGCGGCTGCTGGGCGCGGAGACCATCGAGTCGAAGGAGCTGGCGGAGGCCGCCGCGCTCGCGCTGCGGGCCACCGAGGCGTGTTCGCGCTCCGCGCGGCCGCTGTACGCGGCCCACGCCGACCTGCCCGTGCCGCAAGCCCCGCACCTGGCCCTCTGGCACGCCGCGACCCTGCTGCGCGAACACCGCGGCGACGCGCACCTCGCGGTGCTGCTGGACGCCGGGCTCGACGCGGTGGAGGCGCTGGTCAGCCACGCGGCGACCGGCAAGGGCATGTCGCCGAAGTGGATCGCGAGCACCCGCGGCTGGAGCTCGGACGAGTGGAGCGCGGCCCAGGACCGGCTGCGCGAGCGCGGGCTGCTCGACGGCGACGGCGAGCTGACCGAGCGCGGCACCGAGTTGCGCACGGAGATGGAGGACGCCACCGACCGCCTCGACCGCGCCCCGTACGAGCACCTGGGCGCCGACGGGGTGGCCCGGCTCACCGAGCTGGGCACCGTCTACATCACCGCGGCACTCACCGCCGGCGCCTTCCCCTCGGACCTCATCGGCAAGGGCTGACCAACGGGACGCGGGTTCCGGAGCCCCGGCGCGAGTGGACCCGCGGGTTCCGGAGCCCCGGCGCGAGCGGGCTCCGCGGGTTCCGGAGCCATGGCGCGAGTGGACCCCGCCGGTTGCGGAGCCCCGGCGCGAGTGGGCCGTTTGCCGACGGCGAGAGCGGCAACCCGCTGTGCAGGCCATCTTGGCAACGGCTCACCGGGCCGATTCGCCGGTTCTCGGCGGGTCTGCCCACGATCAACGGAGGACTTCATGTTCCGTGCCATCGCAGACGCGCTCCGCACCGTCGGCGGGGCCATCGCCACCGTCGTCACGCTGCCCTTCCGGCTGCTCGCCAAGCTGTTCGGCGGCGCTTCCCGCGGCGGCGGCCGCTCGCGCCGCGGCTGACCCGCCGTCCGGCCCGCCTGCGCTGTCATCCTCACCTGCCACAATGCAGACCGCAGCTGAGCGAGGAAAGCGGAGCGTGAACGTGACGACGTCCATCGAAAGCAGGATCGCCGAGGAACTCGGCGTACGGGAGCGGCAGGTGACAGCCGCCGTCGGGCTGCTCGACGCCGGTTCGACCGTGCCGTTCATCGCCCGGTACCGCAAGGAAGCGACCGAGACGCTCGACGACACGCAGTTGCGCGCGCTGGAGGAGCGGCTGCGTTATCTGCGGGAGCTGGAGGAGCGCCGGACCTCGATCCTGGAGTCGGTCCGCTCGCAGGGCAAGCTCGACGAGGCGCTGGAGGCGCGGCTGCGGGCGGCGGATTCGAAGGCCCGGCTGGAGGACATCTACCTCCCGTTCAAGCCGAAGCGGCGTACCAAGGCGCAGATCGCACGCGAGGCCGGGCTGGAGCCGCTGGCCGAAGGGCTGCTCGCCGACCCGGGCGTCGATCCCGCCTCCGCCGCCGCCTCCTTCGTGGACGCGGACAAGGGCGTCGCCGACGCGCAGGCCGCGCTGGACGGCGCCCGCTCGATCCTCACCGAGCGGTTCGGCGAGGACGCCGACCTGATCGGCGAACTGCGCGAGCGCATGTGGTCCAAGGGCCGGGTGTCCGCGCGGGTGCGGGCCGGCAAGGAGGAGGCGGGCGCGAAGTTCGCCGACTACTTCGACTTCGCCGAGCCGTTCACCGCGCTGCCCTCGCACCGCGTGCTGGCGATGTTCCGCGGCGAGAAGGAGGAGGTCCTCGACCTCACCCTGGAGCCGGACGATCCGCGCACGCAGGCCGAGGGGCCGACGCACTACGAGCGGGCCATCGCCCGGCGCTTCGACGTCGCCGACCGCGGCCGGCCCGCCGACAAGTGGCTGGCCGACACCGTGCGCTGGGCCTGGCGCACCCGCGTCCTGGTGCACCTCGGCATCGACCTGCGGCTCCGGCTGCGGCAGGCCGCCGAGGACGAGGCGGTCCGGGTCTTCGCCTCCAACCTGCGGGACCTGCTGCTCGCCGCGCCCGCCGGCACCCGCGCCACGATGGGGCTCGACCCGGGCTTCCGTACCGGCGTCAAGGTGGCCGTGGTGGACGCGACGGGCAAGGTCGCCGCGACCGAGACCGTCTACCCGCATGTCCCGCAGCAGAAGTGGGACGCCTCGCTGGCGGCGCTGGCCCGTCTGGCTCGCGAGCACAAGGTCGAGCTGATCGCGATCGGCAACGGCACCGCGTCCCGCGAGACCGACAAGCTCGCCGCCGATCTCATCGAGCGGCAGCCCGAGTTGAAGCTGACCAAGGTCATGGTCTCGGAGGCGGGCGCCTCCGTGTACTCCGCGTCGGCCTTCGCCTCGCAGGAGCTGCCGGAGCTGGACGTCTCGCTGCGCGGCGCGGTCTCGATCGCGCGCCGGCTCCAGGATCCGCTGGCCGAGCTGGTCAAGATCGACCCCAAGTCGATCGGCGTCGGCCAGTACCAGCACGACCTGTCCGAGGTGAAGCTGTCGCGTTCGCTGGACACCGTCGTCGAGGACTGCGTGAACGGCGTCGGCGTGGACGTCAACACCGCCTCCGCACCGCTGCTCGGCCGGGTGTCCGGCATCGGCGCGGGCCTCGCGGAGAACATCGTCGCGCACCGCGACGCCAACGGGCCCTTCCGTACCCGCAAGGCCCTCAAGGCGGTGGCCAGGCTCGGCCCGAAGGCGTACGAGCAGTGCGCGGGCTTCCTGCGCATCCCCGGCGGCGAGGACCCGCTGGACGCGTCGAGCGTGCACCCCGAGGCGTACCCGCTGGTGCGCCGGATGGTGGCCGCCGCGGGCAGCGGGGTCACGACGCTGATCGGCAACACGGCGGTGCTGCGGACCCTGCGTCCGGCGGACTTCGTCAATGACTCCTTCGGCCTGCCGACGGTCACCGACATCCTCAGGGAACTGGAGAAGCCGGGCCGCGACCCGCGCCCCGCCTTCGCGACCGCGACCTTCAAGGAAGGCGTCGAGAAGCTCGGCGACCTGACGCCCGGGATGCTGCTGGAGGGCGTGGTGACCAACGTCGCCGCCTTCGGCGCGTTCGTGGACGTCGGGGTCCACCAGGACGGCCTGGTCCATGTCTCCGCGATGTCGAAGACCTTCGTGAAGGACCCTCGGGACATCGTGAAGCCCGGCGACGTCGTACGGGTCAAGGTGCTCGAAGTGGATATCCCGCGCAAGCGGGTCTCGCTCACGCTCCGGTTGGACGACGAGTTGCCCTCCGCGGGCGGCGGCAGTCGTACGGGTCGGCCTGAGGCGGCCGGGCCCAAGGGGGCGCCGCGGCAGCGGGGCGCCTCGGGTGGCGGTGCGGGTGGCGGTGCGGCCTCGCGCGGCGGCGGTGCTCCGGGCGGCGGTGGCCGCCGGGATTCTGCGCCCGGCAATGACGCGATGGCGGACGCGCTGCGGCGGGCGGGGCTGCGCGGGGGGCGCTGAGCGGTAGTCGCCGTCGCCGCAGAATTGGACCGCTCCGCCCGGTGGACGGGTGTCCTCAAGCGCTGGGGGCGCCTCCCGGCCGAAGGCTGGGGGAGGGCTAAAATTAGCCCGTTGGGGGCACCTCCCGGACGAAGTCTGGGGGAGCTTGAGGACAGCCTGGACGGAAGCGCCCGTCAGCCGCAGGTCACCGCACCCGTCAGCCGCGCGTCACCGCAGCGACAAGCACGCTCCCCGTGCTGCGGGCCACCACAAACCCGTCCCTCGCGTTCAGCGCGACTCCGTGGCTGCCGGGCTCCAGGGGGCCGTCGAAGAGGTCGCTGGAGTGGGCGCGGCCCAGCCGGTCGAGGCGGTAGGCGGTGAGGCGTACGCGGCCGGCCGCGGTGAGGGTCACGACCGCTTCGCCGCCGGCCGCTTCGAGCCGTACGAGCCGTCGCTGGTCCTGCGGGCCGCGATCGAGCGCCTGCTCGATCTGCGCGACGAGCAGCGGGATGATCGGGGCCAGGCCGTCGACGAAGACCGCGCCGGAGCCGGCCGCGGCGAAGGCGCGCTGCGCGGCGTCGCGTTCCTCCGCCCCGATCGAGTGGCCGAAGGCGACCGCGCCGTACGTGCGCAACTCGTCGGCTGCCGCGCCCGCCGCGTCCTGGGTGATCTCCGCGCCGATCCCGATGCCGCGCAGCGCGGCGGCGAGCTTGGCGAGCACCGCCGCCCGGCGGCCGATGAGCAGCACCCGGCGCGAGGCCGCCGCCCCCTGACTCTCGTTCTCCAGCAGCCGCTCCAACTCGGCGCGGTACTGCTCGCCCCGGAAGCGGAACGGGCCAATCCCGGGGTAGCCGTTGAGGTCCAGGTCGGGGACCGCGTCGGTCTGCCAGGCGAAGTCCCGCCAGACGTAGTCCTCGCCGTCGCGCTCGATCACCGCGGTGACCGCCCCGCATTCGGGGCCCGCGCACTCCGGGCAGCCGTAGATCACGTACCGGCTGTCGGGGGGCGGCGCGTCGGACTCCAGCAGCAGCCGCCCCACCTGGGCCGTGAGGATCGACGGCCCGAGGTCGGCGGCGAGCGGCGAGACCGCGTCGAGGTCGGCGATGCGCAGCAGCAGAGGTCTGCCGTCCACGATGAAGTCGAGGAAATCCCGGTGCGCTTGGTACACACCGTTGGACAGGACGCCACCGGCGCGCGTGGCGGGCGCCAGTCCGAAGGTCGCGTGCTCGGCGGTCATGTCTTGAGTATTCCCACATACGACACCACCTGTGCCCGGCAGCGTCCATTCCGGATGATGAGCCCTCAGCACACCCCTCGCACACCCCACGGCACACCCCAGGGGATAGCGTCCGGGTATGAGCAACGACGTGATCGTGGTCGGCGGCGGAGTCATCGGGCTGACCACCGCAATTGTGCTGGCGGAGAGCGGACGGCAGGTCTCGGTGTGGAGCCGCGACCCGGCCGAGGAGACCACTTCGGCGGTGGCCGGCGGCCTCTGGTGGCCCTACCGGATCGAACCGACGGCGGCGGTCGGCGACTGGTCGGTGCGGTCCTTCGCGATCCTGGCCGAGCTGGCCGAGCGGCCGGCGGAGACCGGGGTCCGGATGGTCGACGGCACGCAGGCGGGCATCGGGATGGCCGACCTGGGCCCGTGGGCCGCCGAGTTGCCGGGACTGCGGCCGGCCGGCGCGGGAGAACTGCCGGACGGCAGCTCCGTCGGGCTGCGGGCCCGTACGCCCCTCCTCGACATGCCGAGCCACCTGGGCTATCTGCTGCGTCGGCTGGAGGCGGCGGGCGGGACCGTCGAGCGCCGGACGCTGACCTCGCTGGCCGAGGCGCACGCGGCCGCGCCGAGCGTCGTGAACTGCAGCGGGCTCGGTGCGCGGGAGCTGGTGCCCGACCCGGAGGTGCATCCCGTGCAGGGACAGCTCGTCGTCGTGGAGAACCCCGGGATCGACGAGTGGTTCGTCTCGGCCGACCACGCCTCGGCCGACACGGTCTATGTGCTGCCGCAGCCGTACGGGGTCGTACTCGGCGGCACCGCGCGCGAGAACGTCTGGGGCCTGGAGCCGGACCCGGCGGTGGCGGAGCTGATCATCGCGCGCTGCGCCCGCGTCCATCCGGAGCTGGCGAAGGCCCGCGTGCTGGCGCACCGGGTGGGCCTGCGGCCGGCCCGCAGGGCGGTGCGGCTGGGGGCGGAGCGGCTGCCGGACGGTTCGCTGCGCGTGCACAACTACGGGCACGGCGGCGCGGGCGTCACGGTGGCCTGGGGTTGCGCGCAGGACGCGGCCGAGCTGGTGGGCCGGAGCTGAGCGACGGCCGCCGATCGGGTACTGCTGGAGGTGAACAACCGGCCCTCGGGGGTGGTCACCTCGCCCAGCTTGCCGGCCGCCTGAAGCCTTATGGCCGAGCCGCCGAAGACCGCGAACCACACCAGGCTGACCGTGCTCGGCACCAGGCTGACGCCGACGACGAACTGCCGGATCGTCCGGCCCCGGCTGATCCGCGCGATACAGGGTCGCGAAGATCCCGAGGATGTCGATCACCTGGCCGGCCGGGCCGTTCGCGTGCTTCTTGCCCATCAGCGGGGTGAAGACCGCGCTGATGGTCTGCCGGCGACCACGCCGGAAGGTGCTGTACGCGATGGCGAGGCCGACCACCGCGTAGATGGCCCAGGGGGCAGCGTGGTGGCCGGCGCCGTTTCCATCGCTTCGCCGCTGTTCGCGGGGTCGGTGCCCGGCGGCGGCGAGGTGAAGTGCGAGAGCGGCTCGCTCACGCCGAAGAACATCAGACCGATGCCCATGCCCGCGCTGAACATCATCGCGATCCAGGACACGGTCCGGAACTCCGGCGCCTCGCCCTCCTGCCCCAGGGTGATCTTGCCGTAGCGGCTGACCGCGAGCCACAGTGCGAAGATGACGAATCCGGAGGCGGCCAGCACAAAGGCCCAACCGCCCTTGTGGATAAGCCCCTTCAGCATCGAATTCGACACGTCTTCGAGCGAGTCGGCGGCCGTGGCGCCCCAGACCACGAACGCGAGGGTGAGCACGGCGGTGACGCCGAACACCACACGGTCGGTCTGCGGGTGACGGGCCCGCACCGCCCCTTCCGGCAGGTCTGCTAGAGGTGCTTCCGGCCGACCGGCATTGCTGTCATTCCCCTGCTGGTTCTCCGGCACATGGATGCCTTCCCTCGGCTAAGACGTCCCCATACCCCGTAGGAAGTACCACATTCCGTAGTGGACTCCGGCCCGGCACGGCCGTGTTCGAACGAGCGTCGGCACATCGGTTCCGGTCAGCAGCCGTCGGCCGGCCGCGCCTGCGCGAGATGGAACTCCGCCCGCCCGTCGAGCAGCAGCGGTACGAGGCCGCGCATCGACTGGCGCATCGTCACCAGCGCGCTGCCGTCGGCGCGTCGGGCGGCGCGGACGCCGTGCAGCGCGAGTTCGTCCTTGACCTCAGCGTACTGGCCGGCCGTGAGGCGGTAGCCGCAGGGCGGGTTCTGGATGACCTCGTCCTCGGCGGGCGGCTCGTTGTCCGCGCCGCCCAGGTAGACCGGACCGCGGTCGGCGTAGCCCGTCAGCCGCGCCGCCGTCGTGGCCGGTTCGATACGGCCGCGCCGCTCCCCGGCGAATCCGAACGCACCCTTCAGCGCGGCCAGTTGGGAGTCCACCCGGCGGCGATTGTTGAGTGCGGGGTCGGCCTTCTCGGCGTCGGTCAGCGGATCGATGCGGGTCTCGACGAGCAGCCCGACGGAGTTCTTGACTCCGACCGTGTTGCGCAGAATGCGCTCCTGGCCGTCCCCCGCGACCTGCTTGACCGGCTCGCCGGTCACCGGGTCGGTCCAGATGCCGTAGATCCCGGTGCTGAATCCCGCCGCCCCGGCCGCCGGGCGGACGTACCGCTCGGACAGGGTGCGCGCCTCGGCGTGCACCCTGTCGTCGGTGTTGAGGTTGCGCGGCCAGAGCGAGAGCAGGTCCTTGACGTAGTACGGGACGGTCGCGCCGAACTCGTGCAGGTCGTAGACCGTGTCGGGGCGGTAGTCGCGCAGCAGGGCGGCCGTCGCGCGGCCCTCGGCCGTTGTGAGCGCGATGTGGTCGCGGTTGATGTCGACGCCGTCCGCGTTGCCGCGCGTGCCGGCGGCCCGGCCGTCCGGGTTGGCGGTGGGCACGACCAGGACGCTGGTGCGCTCCAGGAAGCGCCGCGTCCCGGCGTCCTTCGCGTACGCCAGGTCCCGGATCGTGGTCAGACAGGCTTCGCGGCCGGACGGCTCGTCGCCGTGCTGGCTGCAGATGAGCAGCACGGAGTTGCCGCGGGCGACCCGTTGGGCGTCGGCGGGGGCCGGCGCGCCGATGCGGACGAGGCGCAGCGGCCGGCCCTGCCCGGTGGAGCCGAGGCGGTCCACGCTGACGCGGGCGCTCGCCCGGTCGACGGCGGCCAGGAAGTCCCGCTCCTCGGGCTGGGTGGTCCAGCGCGCACCCTCGCTCGTCTCGAAACCGGTGCGCGGAGGCGGCTGCGACTGGGCTCCCGCCTGGGCCGGGGAGGCGAGCAGCGGGGCGGCCAGGCCGGTGACCAGCGCGCCGAGCGCGAGGGCGCGCAGGCGGGGGCGGGTCCGGGTCCGGGTCCGGCGGGGGGTGCGAGGTGTCACGGGGGTGTGCCTCCCTGGTTGTGCGTGCCGAACGGCAGCGCGCGGTATCGAGTGGCTTCGAACGGTGTCGGGCAGTGCCCAGTGGCGTCGTCGGGCACTGCCCAGTGGCGTCGCGCGGCGGTGTTCGGCCGCGCGCGGCGGTGGAAGGGCGGGAAGGGGGCCGCGCCGAGTAGTGGCGCGGCCCCCATCGGACCGGACGCGGTCGATCAGCCGAGATCACACCGGTCCCGACCAGTCCGGACCAGTCCGGACCGGACCGGATCTGACCGGCCGCGGTCCGGCACCCGCCGGGAAACGACCCGTCCGGTCAGCCGGGGAGGCCGGCGGACGGCACCCGGTTGCCCAGCCGCGGCGCCTTCAGGCCGTCCAGCGGAGCGGCGTCCGGCGCCACCGAGAAGTCGCCGCCCTTGGTGGCCCGCGCGAAGGCCGCGGCCCCGCCGACCAGCGGCAGCCTGGCCGAGGTGCGGGCCAGATCGACGGTGAGCTTCGGAGTGCTGCTCGGCGGCTCGATGAGACCCGCGTCCGTACCGCCGACGATGAGGGCGAGCCGGTGCCCCTTGGGCAGCACATGGTCGGTGGCGGCCAGGTCGAGCGTGATGGTGTAGCTCTTGCCGGGCGTCAGCGGCTTGCCGTGCAGGTCGGAGGCGTAGTTGCCGAGGTCGGCCCAACCGCGGCTGACCACGGTGTAGTCGACGTCCGCCGTCTTCGCCTTGGTGTTCTTGAAGCACGCGCTGTCGCCGGTCGCGCTGCTGCCCCAGCAGGAGGTTTCGGGCAGCGTGCTGATGCCCTCGCCGGCGGTGGAGAAGTCGCGGATGGTGTCAGGGCCGAGGTCGACCAGCACCGCCGAGAGGTGCGCGGTGGACGTGGACGGGGTCGCGGTGACGGTGACCTTGCTCGATCCCGAGAGCCGCAGGCTCCGGGTCAGCGTGCGGCTGCTGAAGCCGGCTTTGGCCGGTGTCGTCTCGTCGATGTGCGCGGCCCAGTCGGTCTCGCCGAGCTTGGGGTCGTCGGTGAAGCTCTCGGTGCTGCCGGGGCGTGCCTGGTCGAGGCCGAGCTTGCCGACGCCGGGGGCGTCGCCGCCGCGCGGCTTCAGGGTCGCGGCCTTGGTGCCGGCGGCGGGCCAGACACGGTCGGTGGACCAGCGGTCCGGGGCGCGCTCGACGTCGGCCATCGGCTCACGGTCGATCCCGTTGCGTACGCCGAGCAACTCGTGGTCGAACCAGCGGTGCAGGGTGTCCACCCACGCGCCGCGCCGGTAGTCGAAGGGGTCGACGTGGCCGGTCTGGGAGAGCCAGATCTTGCGGTCGACGCCCGCGTCGGCGAGCGCGTCCCACCACTGGCCGAAGTGCTTGGTGCGGACGTTGAGGTCCTGCATGCCGTGCGCGACGAAGACGCTGGCGCGCACCTTGTCGGCGTCCGGTACGTAGTTCCGCTCGCTCCACAGCGGGGTCCAGTCGCCGGTGCGCGGCGCGCCGTCGACGAGATCCTGCTGTACGCCCTTGCAGCGCAGCCGCGCCTCGGGGCTCTCGACGTAGTCGGAGAGCCATTCCAGGCCGTCCTGGAGCGGGGCGCCCTTGGCGAAGTAGTAGTCGTACCAGGAGCTGATGGCGCCGATCGGGACGATGGTCTTGAGTCCCTCGACGCCGGTCGCGGCCACGCCGTTGGCGACCGTGCCGTCGTAGCTCTTGCCGATCATGCCGGTCGCGCCGTTGGTCCAGCCGGCCTTGACCGTCTTGCCGCCGGCGCGGGTGCTGTAGCCGTGCCCCCGGCCGTTCAGCCAGTCGACGACGGCCTTGGCGGACTGGACGTCCGAGCGGCCGCCGACGTCGACGCAGCCGTCGGAGCGGTTCGTGCCCGCCAGGTCGACGAGCACCACCGCGTAGCCGCGCGGCACGAAGTAGTTGTCGTAGAAGAGCGGGAACTGGACCGGTTCGCCAGCCGCGTCATAGGTCTTCTTCTGGCTCTCGTTGCCCCGGCCGCAGCACGCGTAATAAGGGCTGGCATCCATGATCACGGGTATCTTGCGGCCCTGTTGGGCGGGCTCGCGCGGCCGCATGATGTCGACGGCGACGCGGTCGCTGTTGCCGTTCTCGTCGAGGTCGAGGCCGGTGTCCACCCACACCGACTCGCGTATCGCGTTGTCGTAGGAGTAGATCGGTCTGCTCTCACCGCCGCGGACCGGTCCGGCCGCGGTATCGGCGCCCTGCGCGCCGGCCGGTGAGACGAGGACTGCCATCAGTGCGGCGACTGCCGCCATCACGAACGTTTTCCAGGGGTTGCGGGTGACCCGCGCACGTATCAGCACGGGCGGACGGTAGCGCGAGTCAACTCCCGTACAGAAGGGGGCAACAGGTCAACCTGTGGGGAGAGGGTTACTGAGGGGCCGCCGCGCCCGTCCCGCGCCGTCTTCCCGCGAGGTACCGCCGGTTCGCCCCGCCCTCTCCCCGCCCCTCCATGACGGCCTGATGTCGATCACATGACAGTGAGTGCCATGGACATGCCCGCACCGCGGAAGGTACATAGAGTCCAAGTGATCGACCGCTCGTTCGACTTGGAGGACTCGTGCGTCACAGACTCACCGCCCTGAGCGCGGCTGCCGCCTGCCTGCTGCTGGCGATCCCGGCTTCCGCGGCCGGCGCCGCGCCGGGCGCCCCGGGTATCGGCGATCCCTATTACCCGGACTACGGGAACGGCGGCTACGACGTCTCCCACTACGACCTGCGGCTCAAGTACCAGCCGAAGACGGACGCGCTCGAAGGCACGGCGACCATCCTCGCCACCGCCACCCAGTCGCTCTCCCGCTTCAACCTCGACTTCGCGCTCGATGTGCGCGAGGTGCTGGTGAACGGCAAGAAGGCGAAGTTCGCCACCTCGGGCGCCCACGAGCTGGAGATCACGCCGGGCACGCCGCTGGACAAGGGCAAGCAGCTCAGCGTCGTCGTGCGCTACTCCGGCACGCCCTCCGAGGTCGAGGTCACCGGCTTCACCTCCTGGCTGCGCACCCCGGACGGCGCAGTGGCGGCCAACGAGCCGGAGGCCGCCTGGTGGTGGTTCCCGAGCAACGACCACCCCACCGACAAGGCGACGTACGACATCTCCGTCTCGGTGCCCGACGGCAACCAGGCGATCAGCAACGGCGTGCTGGTCTCGCAGAGCTCGAAGCTCGGCTGGACCCGCTACAACTGGCGCTCGAACAAGCCGCAGGCGACGTACCTGGCGACGCTCGCGGTCGGCAAGTTCGACATCACCACCGACAAGACCGAGAGCGGCCTGCCGGTGCTGAACGCGTACAGCAAGGACCTGGGCGACAACGCCGGCGCGGCGCGCGCCAGCGTCGAGCGCAGTGCCGAGGTGGCCGACTGGCTCAGCGGGGTCTTCGGCCCCTATCCCTTCGACGCGCTCGGCGGCTACGTCCCGAACGTGACCACCGGCTACGCGCTGGAGACCCAGACCCGGCCGTTCTACAGCCCCAAGCAGTTCGCGGGCGGCTCCAACGTCTCGGTGGTCGTGCACGAGCTGGCGCACCAGTGGTACGGCGACAGCGTCTCGCTCAAGGGCTGGCGCGACATCTGGGTCAACGAGGGCTTCGCCCGCTACGCCCAGTGGCTCTGGTCGGAGAAGGAGGGCGAGGGCACCACGCGGGAGCTGGCCGACTACGCCTACGCCTCGCACCCGGCCGACGACGCCTTCTGGACCGTCAAGCCGGGTGACCCGGGCCCGGACAAGCAGTTCGACGCCGCCGTCTACGACCGCGGCGCGATGGCGGTGCAGGCGCTGCGCGACGAGGTGGGCGACGAGGACTTCTTCGCCGTGCTCAAGCAGTGGCCGGCGCGGAACAAGCACGGGAACGGCTCGGTCCAGGACTTCCTCAAGCTCGCGGAGAAGGTCTCGGGCAAGCCGCTCGCCCAGCTCTTCGACGACTGGCTGTTCACCCCGTCGAAGCCGGCCGCGGCCGGCGCCGGGACGCAGCACACGAAGGGCGCTGCGCGTACGGCCCAGGCGCCCGCCCGGCCCGACTCCTGGAAGAAGATCCACGCCACGGACTCCATCCACGACCACGGCCGGCGCTGAACACACCGTCACCGCTGACTACGCCGACGGGCACGGCCACCGCATCGGTGGCCGTGCCCGTCTCGCTTGTCCGTCCCCGTCCCGCTCGTCCGTGCGGCGGTCAGTCCCGCCGCGTCTCCTGGGCGTCGCGCGCCGACTCCGCCGTCGAGCGGACCCGGCCGCGGACCGCGAACCATCCGGCGACCAGCGCGGCGCCGATGATCGGGATCAGCATGACCGTATCGCGGCCGACGCCGTCGTCGTACCACATCAGTACGACCACACCGGCGAGGAAGGCCAGCGTCGCGATCTCGATGACCGGCGAGCCGGGCAGCCGGAACGCGGGGCGCTTGAGCAGTCCCGCCTTCGCGCGCTGCACGAACACCATGTGGGCGAGCATGATGATGCTCCAGGTGCTGATGATGCCCAGTGCCGCGATGTTGAGCACGATCTCGAAGGCCTCGCCGGGCACCAGGTAGTTCAGCCCGACGCCGAGCACGCACACCGCCGAGGTGAGCAGGATGCCGCCGTACGGGACCTGGTGCCGGTTCATGAGGCCGGTGAACTTGGGCGCCGATCCGGCTTTCGCCATCGAGCGCAGGATGCGGCCGGTCGAGTACAGGCCGGAGTTGAGGCTGGACATCGCCGCGGTGAGCACGACGAGGTTCATCACATCGCCCGCCGCCGGGATGCCGACCTTGGAGAGCACCGTCACGAAGGGGCTCTCCCCCTCGGTGTAGCCGTCCCACGGCATCAGCAGGGCGAGCATCACGACCGAGCCGACGTAGAAGACGCCGACCCGCCACATGATGGAGTTGACGGCGCGCGGCACGATCTTCTCCGGCTCGGCCGTCTCGCCCGCGGTGACGCCGACCAGCTCGACGGCGGAGTAGGCGAAGACGACGCCCTGCAGCACGACCACGACCGGCAGCAGGCCGGTGGGGAAGAAGCCGCCGTTGTCGCTGATGATGTCGAAGCCCGGCGTCCGGCCGTCCACCGGGTGCTGGGTGGCCAGCAGGAAGATGCCGATGAGCATGAAGATCACCAGTGCCGCCACCTTGACGGTCGCGAACCAGAATTCGAGTTCGCCGAAGATCTTCACAGAGATCAGGTTCAGCGACAGCACGACGGCGAGCGCGATGAGCGCCATCACCCACTGCGGGATGTCGCTGAACATGCTCCAGTAGTGGGTGTAGAGCGCGATGGCCGTGATGTCCGCGATGCCGGTCGTCGACCAGTTGACGACGTACATCCAGCCGGCCGTGTACGCGCCCTTCTCGCCCAGGAACTCGCGGGCGTAGGAGACGAAGGAACCCGACGACGGCCGGTGCACCACCAGCTCGCCCAGCGCGCGCACCACGAAGAAGGCGAAGAGCCCGCAGACGGCGTACGCGATGGCCAGCGCGGGCCCCGCGGAAGCGAGACGTCCGCCCGCACCGAGGAACAGGCCGGTGCCGATGGCGCCGCCGATCGCGATCATGTTGATGTGGCGCGCCTTGAGGTCCTTGCTGTACCCCGTGTCGCCCGCGTCCGGAACGCTTCCCCGGTCGGGGAGGCCCTCCTTCTGGACGGCTTGATTGCTCACAGCTGGTTCATCTCGCCTTCGGTCAGGTGATGTCGCTGCGGCCCTACCTTCGAATCAAAGGTAGGGCCGTGCTTTCACCTCCCCAGGAGATCACCAGACATTCATCCGCCTTTCTTGGGCATAACACCGCGATCGAGTACATCACGGACTGTGGGTAATCCCACATTCCGTTTACGGCCGACCGCCGCCGGCCATCCCCTGGCCGGCCGGTCTCCTGGTGTGACCGTTCGCGATAGTTGGCGGATGTTCGCGATAGTTGGCGAGCCGACATCAGAGAGCGATCAACTTACGCAGAGTTACTGTCCTGTCCCACTGGAACTGCCAGATTCTCACTCGATCTCGCACCTGACACGGCGGATCATCAGCGGATCGTGTTCTGAGCGGCGACCGCCTTGGGTAATTCACTGGCGGCGGCGAAGCCCGGGCAGAAGGCTGTCACCGTGACACTTCATGAGAACGAGATCGGTGTGGATGAGGCCGTCGTCCGGGCGCTGCTGCGGGAACAGCGCCCGGAATGGGCAGCCCTCTCCATCTCGCCGGCCGGTGCGGGCACGGACAACACGATGTATCGGCTCGGCAACCAGTTGCTCGTACGGCTGCCGCGCACACCGGACAACGCAAAGGCGGTACAGAAGGAACAAACGTGGCTGCCGCGGCTGGCGCCGCATCTTCCCTGTCGCATCCCGGAGCCGGTGCACGCCGGTACTCCGAATTCCGCCTTCCCGCTCGTCTGGTCGGTCTACCGCTGGATCGATGGCGATGAAGCCGACCTGGGATCGGTCACCGATTGGCACGCCTTCGGGACAGACCTAGCAGCGATCGTGCAGAGGCTGCACTCCATCCCCCTCATGGGAGCCGCTCGTCAAGGCGAGCTCAGCTGGTACCGCGGAGGTGGCATGCAAGTTTGTGACCGGTGGATCAGTGGGTGCTTCGACGACTGTCGAACGATCCAGGGTTTCGACCTCGACATCGCGCGCCTGCGACACCTGTGGCAGAGCGCGCTCGCCCTGCCCGAGCCATCCGGCCGACAGGTGTGGCTCCACGGCGACCTCAAACCCACCAACCTTCTGGTTCAGCAGGGGAAGCTGCACGCGGTCATCGACTTCGGAGGCCTCTCAATCGGCTTCCCCGATGCCGAGCACTCGCCTCTGTGGGACCTTCCACCCGGGGCTCGACAGGCGTACTGGGACGCCATAAGCCTCGACGACGTGACGTGGTTGCGTGCCCGGGCATGGGCCATCGCCGTCGGAATCAGCGGGGTGTCGTACTACTGGGGCACCTATCCCGCCTTCGTCAGCGAATGCCTGTCGCGCCTCCGCGCGATCCTGGAGGCTGCCGACGAGCAGTGAACCAGTCCCGCACGTGGCGCACTCCGTCCCAGGCCACGGGGCACGCTCTAGGGGCGGCGGGCCAACAAGTGGGCGTCGAGGAAGCCCCGCTCGGAGGCCGGGTCGTGGAGCAACCGAGCAACCGTGACGAGCCCGGCCCCGGCCAGCAACTCGGCAAACCGCTCGGCCGGCCAACTATAGGCGGGCGTCACCTTGTGATCGAAGCGGACCGGCTCCGGTCCTTCGGTCCCGAAGAACGACACCAGGAGCAGGCCCCCTGGTGCCAGGACACGTACCTGCTCGGCGAGCAGCGCGGGCAATTCCCCAGGCGGGGTATGGATCATCGAGTAGTGGGCCAGCACTCCGCCGAGTGTGCCGTTTCCGACCGGCAGGGCCTCCATTCGCGCTTCGTCGAACCGCAGCGCCGGATGGGCCCGCCGGGCGTGGTCGACCATGGCCGGGGAGAGGTCGAGCCCGAAGGCGTCCAGCCCCAAGTCGTGCAGCATGGCCGTCAGATGTCCGGGCCCGCACCCGATGTCGGCTGCACGCAGGTTCCCCGTCCCACGCACGAGCTCGGCGAAGGTGCCGATCATGTTCCGCGCGAACGGCTGCGTCTCCAACCGATTAGCGAACATCGACGCATACAGCTCGACAACCCCGTCGTAGGCCGTCCTGGTCTCGTCCTGGTGTTCCAACACGGGAAGGAAACTAACACCCGCGCAGTTCGCAGCCGTTGTCCGGCCCCATACCCACCCTTCCCCTCGGGACTGATCGTTCCGTCACCTGATCACGGGACACCCCCAGTAGTTCGGATAAGGGACAGTTAAGGACAACTGCGGTGATCCGTGCCGACTGCAGGGGATTCCGTGCTGCTCTGGATGGGTGCTCCGTCCATCGCCTGTCTTGATCCGTTCCGATTCATGCGTACTCAGTGATCTGCTAGCGCCGTACGTCGGCCTTGCCGAGTTCGAGTCGAGGCGGGTTACGGACGACGGGTGGCCGCGTCGATGGGCAGTGACGTGGCGGGTCGGGGAGGGCAAGGTGACCTGGCCCGTGCGTGACATGGCCTCGGTGCCGGTGCTGTCGTCCAGGATGATCCGGGGGTTCACGTGGCGAGCTGACCAGGGGCACCGGCCAGGTCTGCAGTTCATGGTGTCGACGGGTCGGCTTCACGGGTTCGAGTCGCTGGAAGAGCAACAGCTTCTGCTGGCGCTGGACTACTTCGGGGTAGCTGAAGTCCTGCCGCAGCCGTTCCGCCTCGACTTTGACAGCAGCGAAGGCAAGAGGTGGCACGTCCCGGACTTTCTTGCGGTGATGCCCGACGGAGGGCTGTGGCTGTTCGACGTCCGCCCCGAGGGCCTGATCGAGGATGACGACGCGATGAAGTTCGCGGCAACGGCACAGTCAGCAGCGGCCTGCGGCTGGCGATATTCGGTCGCGGCTGGCTGGCGGCCGCACGTCCACAGCGTGCTCGACCACCTGTCGTCGCAGCGTCGGCCACTGGTCGATCAGCTGGGCCTCCAGCGAGAGCTTGAGGACGCTGTTGCACGCGGGGTGGACAGGTTCGGCGACCTGGTGGAGGGAACACGCCTTCCGGCCGTCGCTCGTGCGCACGCTACTCACCTGCTGTGGTGGCGGAGGCTCGGTGTCGATCTGGGCAATCCGCTGGGGGATGGTTCGTTGATCTGGCGGGGCCGCGCATCGGCCGGGGGGTCGTGATGGCTGCGGGGCACGGTCTGCTGGACATGGAAATCGGCAGCGTGCTGCAGTTGAACGGCGTCGAGTGGACGGTGACGGCAGCGGAGCCTCAGTTCAGCCGGTTCGTCCTGACGGATGGTGAGGGCCGTGAGCAGACGAGGTCGATCCGCTGGCTGATCCACCACCCGGATGCGAGGGTCTCGGCGAACCGGCCGACGACGTTCGTCCCCGTCGGCCGGCAGGCGAGGTCGCTGGTCGACCTGACCGAAGGGCAGCTCAAGCGGGCCCGGATCAGGGCTGAGCACGTGCTGGAGGCGGAGACGGGCTTCCGGGACGGCCGGGCCGACCGGGCCCGGCCCGGTGAACCACGGCCTGCCTACGACCCCGAGCGGACGTCGCTGAGCGAGCGTCGCCGGGCGAAGGCAGCCGAGCTGAAGGCGATGCCTCGCCAGGAGGCTGAGATGCTGGGGATTCGGTTCATGAGCGAGCGAACGCTGGAGCGTCTGTCCGCGAGATCGGGAGACAGCCTGCTGCTGGCCTGCGCAGACGGCCGCTGGACCCGCCGCAGCGGGGGCCATCCCAGTGTCACAGAGGAAGTCCGCAAAGCGATCTTCGCGGTGAAGAGGGAGTGCAGAAACCGGTCTTCGATCACCATGGCCGCCCGGCATCGCCTGATGCACCAGTACATCCGGGAGACCTTCCCGTCCTTTCCTGTCAAGGACATCCCGTCGCGGATCACCTTGATGCGGGTCTGGCGGGAATGGTTCGGAAGCGGCGGGGCCCGGGCCCGTTACGCCCGTTCGGCTGAGGACGCCGAGGACGCGGACGTCGGACGGCGACTGGTCGTCCACCGCCCGGGGCAGGTGATCGCACTGGACTCCACGCCGCTGCCGGTCAAGCTGAGGGAGAGCGTGTTCGGCGAGGCAGTGTCGGCCACCCTGACGCTGGGGCTCGATCTCTACACACACTCTGCCCCGGCTTTCAGGCTGACGCTGGAGTCCGATACGTCGGTCGATGTCGCGATGCTGCTCAGGGACGTGATGCTGCCCCTGCCGATGCGCGAGGGCTGGGGCCAGGACATGGAATGGCCCTATCCAGGGGTGCCATCCGAGGTGATCGCGGAGTTCGCCGGACACGACGTCGCGGCCCTTCCCTTCTTCGCACCGGAGACGGTGACCACCGACCACGGAAGCGTCTACAAGAACCACGACCTGGTAGAGGCGGAACGGAGCCTGGGCTGCAACATCCTTCCGGCCCGCGCCTTCCGGGCCAGCGACAAGTTCGCCGTCGAGCGCGCATTCTCCGCGTTCAAGACCATGCTGTTCGAGCATCTGCTGGGCTTCACCGGCACGGACGTCGCTGACCGCGGCGCCGACCCGGAGGCCGACGCGGTGATGACCTGCTCGCAGATGGAGCACGTCATCGCGACCTGGATCGTGAAGGTCTGGCAGAACCACCGGCTCGGTGAATACGCGCCGTCCTGGGGGCCGGAGGAGGACCACAGTCCCAACTCACTGTTCGCCGCGGCCATGCACCAGGGCGGCTGGTCGATGCAGATCCCCGGCCCTGAGCTCTATTACAAGGTCTTGCCCAAGCACCATGTCCAGGTTCATCCCCGCCGCGGGGTGAAGATCCTCGGGCTCTGGTATTACGCCGACCTTCTACAGGAGTCCAGGTTCCTGCGGCCCTCGGGCCGGGGCGGCAGGCACGCCGGCAAGTGGGTCGTCCGCAGCGACCGCCGGGACCGGCGCCGGGTCTTCTTTCAGGACCCGGATGATCACGAAACTTGGCATGTGTTGCGGTGGACCGGACTTCCCCCGGAAGGCGAGATCCCGGCCTTCTCTGACAAGACCGCAGCCGAAGTGCTGGCAACTGCGCGTCAGCGCCGACTCGCTCCTCGCTCGGACGCCGACCTTCTGTCGCTGCTGCTGGAGATCCTCGGCGAGGCGGCACCCGTCGATCAGTGGCCGACCCAGCGAGACGAAAAGCAGGAGAAGGGGAAAGCGGCGAAGAAGAAATCGCAGAAGCGAGCCCGCATCGCCCGCTCGCGCGAGATCTCCCGCGCCGAGACGGCCGCCGCCGACCGGATCGCGGGCCGGCCTGCCGAGCCGGAGGACTGGCAGGAACAGGCCCGCACGGTCGGTCAGGCCGTGACCGCCGACCGGCGCCGCCGCCGCGAAGCTGCCGTCACCGCCGACACGTCCGTGCCCCGGCTCCTGAACGAATCACTCAAAAGCCGCCACCTATTCCTGATGCCGTCCGTTCTGGCGGGCGACGAAGACGCGGATGAGGACACGGCCGACACCGAGGAGAACGTGTGAGGCTCGACGACCTCTCGGCAGGGCGGCTGGACGGCCTGCCCTCCCGCGGCCAGATCGCCGCCATGATCCTTGGCCCCGAATCGCACCGGCACTCCTTCACCGGCTGGCAGCACTACCGCACCACCCGCGACCAGTTCATCCCGCCGCCTCGGCTCACCATCAGGCAATACAAGTTGCTGCCGGCCGACAGACGCTCGGACTACGACGTCTACCGGCGTCTGACCAACGTGAACCTGCCGGTCCAGGAAACGCCGATGCTCGAAGGCGTGACGCGGCTGATCGACCGGCGCCTTCAGGGCAACACGCTTCGGCGCAACAGCCCCACGATGCCGGGCGTGATGGTCAGCGGCTGGGGTAATCACGGCAAGACCGCCACGGTCTGCTCCGTTGCCGCGGCATTTGAGGACCAGTGGCTGGATTTCCACCACCACCTCAACCCCGAGTCCATCTCGGGCACGTCGGACCTGCACGCACCGGTCGTCTATGTCCAAACGCCCGTCACCGCCACCCCGAAGAGTCTCTGCGAGTCGATCCTGAACTTCTTCGGGCCCGAACGCTGGAAATTCACGCTCCCTCAACTGATCCAACTGGTCGCTGACTGCCTGCGAGACCACGGGGTCAAGGTTCTGATCATCGACGACATCAACCGACTGCGGATGCACCGCGCCGACGATCAGGACGTTCTCGACCTCATCCGGGCCCTGATGAGCTTCAACGTCACGCTCATCCTCACCGGAGTCAACATCCCCGGCACCGGGCTGCTGCGGGAAGCCCACTTCAGCCGCCGCGACCGCCAATGGTTGCTGCCACCGCTGGAGACCACACGCGTCCACGGCCTCGAGGTCACCCAGATCGAGCGGCGCTTTGAGCTCGTGGAACTCGACCGCTTCTCCTACACGACGCCCTCCCAGATCCAGGCGTTCGTGAAGCATCTGCGAGGAGTCGAGGCCCACCTGCGGCTCTTGAAGGCGAAGAAGGGCATGCTCACGAACGGTTCGATGCCTGAGTACCTGATGAACCGCGCCGGTGGGGTCATCGGTCTACTCGGCCGGCTTCTTGAGGAGGGCGCTCAGGAAGCTATGGCCACCGGCAAAGAGAACATCACCGAGAGCCTGCTCGACGAGATTATCATCGGCCGGGGTATCCCCGCTGAGGAAGCCGGGCCGGCACCAGCAGCGGGCCCCGCCGAGTCGGACGACGACAAGAAGGTCACCAGGAAGTCGCGCAGGGCACGCAATACCGTCTTCGACGACCGCGGACCTCGCGTTGACCCCGAAGCTCCTGCCGAAGCGGCGAGTTGATGCAGCGACCGCCCGCCGAACCCATGCCCCGCAGCCTGATCCCGCTGCCGGGAGAGAGCATGGCCGGGTTCATCCTGCGGCTGTCCCATCGACTGCACGTCGCACCCAGCAACGTCACCTGGCGCACGGGCCTGACCCCCTATCGCGTCACAAGCGCAATGTCGCCCGTCCGTCACCTGCTCATGATGGAGCCCCCCGAGGTCTCCGCGTTCGCGCACGCTACCCGCATGTCCACCGCGGCCGCCGAGCAGCTCACGCTCCTGCCCTATCTCCGCCGCTGTCCCCCCGTCGCCGAAGCCCTCACACGACAACCGGACGACCCGCCCCGCGCCCGGAGCATCTTCCCTTCCTGGCTCCTCGTCGGCTCCACCCGCTACTGCCCGGCCTGCCTCAAGGGTGACGGGTCAGTGATCCAGGAACGACACGGAGGCACATGGAAGCTGCTCTGGCACCTGCCCGTCGTCTTCGCCTGCCCGAAACACCAGGTCCTGCTCCAAGACACATGCCCGGTCTGCCGACATGCCGCCCAGAGCCGACACCCCGAGGGCCGCCTCAAACTCGTTCCGTCACCAACGACAACAGGACTTCACCCCCTCCAGTGTCGCAACAGCAGCACCAGCACCAGTGGCGGGAGGACATTCTGCGGTCACCGGCTCGACGACAGCAGCAGCCTCACCCAGATCCGCCTCAGCCCCGAACTGGTCGGCTTGCAGCACAAAATCCTCGACTGGCTCAGCCCATCCACGATTCCCGAGACCGCCTTCCACAAGTTCGCGGACCTGCAGGTCATGGCCTCGATCGTCAACGCGACCTGGCCACACACCGCAGACGCGACCAACCTTCCCCACGTGCTGACGGCAGCCCTTGACGACCACTATGCCGCCCAGCAGCAGGCAGCCGAATCCGTTGGCGGCAAACCACCCCATCGCGGGAGCCGCCACCCCAGCCTCTGGAGCACCGAACCGCGCTCCTCAGCGGCCACGGCCGCATTGCTCACCATCGCTCACACCCACCTCCGGCAACCCGTCCACCAACTGCGAGAAACCCTGATCTCCCTGCTTGAGCAAGCACCGGAGACCCCCGATCGCCGCTGGGGCGCAACATGGGTCACACTGCAACGCGACGCTTCCCCCTTGATCCGGCACGAGATCGACAACGCCTTCAGACGGCGCTTTCCCGCCCAACACCCTCCCGGCTCATCCGACCAAGCCGATCGGACCGCTTGCGTCATCCCCGTCCGCGCGCGCGGCTACCGGGCCGAGGACATCCCTCAGCACCTCCCCGACGAGTGGTTCACCCTCCTCAGCTATGCCTCCCGTCCGAAGTCCCTGCCACGATCACCGCAGGCCAACGGGCTGCGAAGAGCAGTCGCGGTTCAACTCGTCCAAGCTGTCACTGGCATGCGCATGGACGAAGCCGCCCGATTCCTCGGCATCCCCACCAACTGGCTCGGCCCGTTCCCCGCCCCGCTACATCCCCTCCGTCCGATCTTCCAGAAGAAGCCCTACGACCTGGCCGGCGCCCTTGAACAGCTCGCCGAACACATCGCCGCTCTGCCTCAGCGGGTCGACTACAGGCAGCGCCGCGAGTCCTTCAAGTCCTGGAACCTCTCCACCACAACCTGGGACAAGATCTGCCGCACCATCCCCACCACGAGGATCGTTCGGTCAGACCGCCAGTTCCGCGAGTGCTCCTCCGCGTTCGTCTGGTCACTCCTCACGGGCAGCGAATGGAAACTCGCCCCGTGCTTCCTGCCGCCTCGCTCGCCCGAGGGCCGGACGTTCACGCAACAGGATTCCAAGATCACCCAACGTCTCTTGTCCCCGCCTGATCGCACCTGGAAGGAGGTGGCTGACCTGCTGCGGCAGGCAGCCGACAGAAACCTCACCTCGTGGGAGAGACGACGCCAGCAGCAACGCTCCGTGAGCAGCTGAGCCCTGGAATCGCCAACTATCGGGAACAGGCTCCGCCAACTACGTTGAACAGTCGGCGAGCGACCAGCGCCGATGCCTCGACGCATCCGTCAACTATCGCGAACGGTCACACCTGGCTGGGTTGAGGTCTGCGCGATCCAAGCGGTTTCGCAACAGTGGTGAGACAGCAATACTGTTGAACGTGATTCGAGCACCGGCACAGCACGGCGGAGAGTGAGGCGCAGCGGATGACCCAGCAGATCGCAGCCGATGGACTGACGGTCGACGAGCTGGCCGCTCGCGCGGGCGTGACAGTCCGTACCGTCCGCTTCTACAGCACCCGCGGCCTGCTGCCGCCGCCCGAGATCGGTCCGCGCCGGGTCGGCCGGTACGGCCCCGACCACCTCTCCCGGCTGGCGCTGATCGAGGAGTTGCAGCACCAGGGCATGACGCTCGCCGCGATCGAGCGCTATCTGGAGCAGCTTCCGGCGGATCTGAGCGCGCAGGACCTCGCCATCCACCGGGCGCTGGTCGCCTCCTGGGTGCCGGACAAGGCCGAGCCGGCCACCCGCGAGCAGTTGGAGCGCCGGGTGGGGCGCGGGCTGACCGAAGCGGACCTGGACGGGCTGGCGGCGATGAGCGTGCTGGTGCGGACCGACGACCCCGAGGTGTTCCAGGTCGATCCGGGGCTGCTGCACCTGGGGGTGCGGCTGCTGGACGTGCCGATCGCGCTGGAGACGATTCTGGCGGCCCGCACCGTCGTGCTGGAGCACACCCGCTCGGCCGCGCGGGAGCTGAGCCGGCTGTTCAAGGACGAGGTGTGGCAGCCGTACCGCGAGGGCGAGGGCCTGCCCGAGGCGGAGGAGCTGGCGCGGCTGAAGTCGCTGTCGGCCCATATGCAGCCGATGGTGGTGCAGGCGTTGGTGACCGCGTTCCAGCGGTCCATGAAGGAGGAGCTGCGGGCCTGGCACAGCCAGGAGTAGCCGCGGGCGGCTGCGAGCGCCGCGGGGCCCGGCCGGTGGGCCCGCCCGCCCCCCCCGCGGCCCCTGTCCGGGGGCGTCGCTGTCAGGCGTCGTTGTCAGGCGTCGCTGAACTTCTCGCCCCGCTCGGCCTTCTCGACCAGCAGCGCCGGCGGCGCGAACCGCTCGCCGTAGGCCGCCCGCAACTCGCGGGCGCGCGCCACGAAGCCGGGCAGGCCGCCCTCGTAACCGTTGATGTACTGGAGCACGCCGCCGGTCCAGCCGGGGAAGCCGATGCCCAGGATGGAGCCGATGTTGGCGTCGGCGACCGAGGTGAGGACGTCCTCCTCCAGGCAGCGGACGGAGTCGATGGCCTCGACGAAGAGCATCCGCTCCTTGAGGTCCTCGAAGGGGACGCTGACGTCCGGCTTGCCGAAGTGCTCGCGCAGGCCGGGCCACAGCCCGGCCCGCTTGCCGTCCACGTACTCGTAGAACCCCGCGCCGCCGCTGCGGCCGGTGCGCTCGAACTCGTCGACCATGCGGTCGATGACGGTCTCCGAGGGGTGGGTCTGCCAGCTGCCGCCCGCCGCCTCGATCGCGCGCCGGGTCTCGGCGCGGATCTTGCGCGGCAGCGTGAGGGTCAGCTCGTCCATCAGCGAGAGCACCTTGGCCGGGTAGCCGGCCTGCGCGGCGGCCTGCTCGACGGAGGCGGGGTCGACGCCCTCGCCGACCATCGCGACGCCCTCGTTGATGAAGTGGCCGATGACGCGCGAGGTGAAGAAGCCGCGCGAGTCGTTGACCACGATCGGGGTCTTGCGGATCTGCCGGACCAGGTCGAAGGCGCGGGCCAGTGTCTCGTCGCCGGTGCGCTCGCCCTTGATGATCTCGACGAGCGGCATCTTGTCGACCGGCGAGAAGAAGTGCAGGCCGATGAAGTCCCGGTCGCGCTTGACGCCCTCGGCGAGCACGCCGATGGGCAGCGTCGAGGTGTTGGAGCAGAGCAGCGCGTCGGGCTCGACGATGTCCTCGATCTCCTGGAAGACCTTGTGCTTGAGCGCCGGGTCCTCGAAGACCGCCTCGATGACGGCGTCGCAGCCCGCGAGGGCCTGCGGGTCGCCGGTCGGGGTGATCCGGGCCAGCAGTTCGTCGCGCTGGGCCTCGGTGGTGCGGCCCTTGGCCAGGGCCTTGTCGAGCAGCCCGGCGGAGTACGCCTTGCCGCGCTCGGCGGCCTCGGTGGAGACGTCCTTGAGGACGACGTCGATGCCGGCCCGCGCGCAGGAGTACGCGATGCCCGCGCCCATCATCCCGGCGCCGAGCACGGCCACCTTGCGGACCTTGCGGGGCGCGATGCCGTCCGGCCGGTTGGCGCCGGAGTTGACGGCCTGCAGGTCGAAGAAGAACGCCTGGATCATGTTCTTGGAGATCTGCCCGGTGACCAGCTCGGTGAAGTAGCGGGCCTCGATCACCTGTGCGGTCTCGAAGTCGACCTGCGCGCCCTCGACGGCCGCGGCGAGGATGTTGCGCGGGGCGGGGTAGGGCGCGCCGTTGAGCTGCTTGGCCAGGTTCGCCGGGAAGGCGGGCAGGTTGGCGGCGAACTTCGGGTGGGACGGGGCGCCGCCGGGCAGCCGGTAGCCCTTGACGTCCCAGGGCTGCTGGGACTCGGGGTTGGCGTCGATGAAGGCGCGGGCCTTGGCCAGCATCTCCTCCTCGGTGGCCGCGACCTCGTGCACCAGACCTTCGGCCAGCGCCCGCGCCGGGTTGTACTGCCGGCCCTGGAGCAGCACCTTGAGCAGCGCGTCCGCGATGCCGAGCAGCCGTACCGTACGGGTGACGCCGCCGCCGGCCGGGAGCAGGCCGAGGGTGACCTCGGGCAGGCCGATCTTGGAGCCGGGGGCGTCGAGCGCGACGCGGTGGTGGCAGGCCAGCGCGATCTCGTAGCCTCCGCCGAGCGCCGCGCCGTTGATCGCGGCGACCACCGGCTTGCCGAGGGTCTCGATGCGGCGCAGGCTGCGCTTGATGTTCATGCCGGTGTCGAAGGCCTGCTGGGCCTGGGCGGGGCCGACCTTGATCATGTCCTTCAGGTCGCCGCCCGCGAAGAAGGTCTTCTTGGCGGAGGTGAAGACGACGCCGCGCACGCTCTCCCGCTCGGCCTCCAGCCGGTCGGCGACCGCCTCCAGGGATGCCTTGAAGGCTTCGTTCATGGTGTTGGCGGACTGGTTGGGGTCGTCCAGCACGAGCGTGACGACGCCGGTGTCGTCCTGCTCCCAGCGGATGGTGGTGGGCTCGCTCATCTCAAAGTCTCCGTAAGGGGGTTCGGCCGGGGCGCGATCAGAGTCGTCGGGCCGGCGCCGGGCGGGCTCGGGCCAGAACAGGCGGCCCTAGGTGCGGGCGTCGCCCGTCAGAGGCGCTCGATGACGGTGGCGATGCCCATGCCGCCGCCGACGCACAGCGTGGCCAGGCCGTACCGCTGCTCGCGCCGCTCCAGTTCGTCGATCAGGGTGCCGATGATCATCGCGCCGGTCGCGCCGAGCGGGTGGCCGAGCGCGATCGCGCCGCCGTTGACGTTGACCTTGTCGAGGCTCAGCCCCATGTCCTTGACGTAGCGCAGCACGACGCCGGCGAACGCCTCGTTGATCTCGACCAGGTCGATGTCGTCGATCGTCAGGCCCGCCTTCGCGAGGGCCTTGCGGGTCGCGGGCGCCGGGCCGGTCAGCATGATCGTCGGGTCGGCGCCGGAGACGGCGGCCGAGACGATGCGGGCGCGCGGGGTGAGGCCGTAGCGCCGCCCGGTCTCGGCGGAGCCGATCGCGACGAGCGCCGCGCCGTCCACGATGCCGGAGGAGTTGCCCGCGTGGTGGACGTGGTCGATCTTCTCGACCCAGTGGTACTTCTGCAGCGCGACGGCGTCGAAGCCGCCGAGTTCGCCGATCACGCCGAAGGACGGCTTGAGCGAGGCGAGGGATTCGGCGGTGGTGCCGGGCCGCATGTGCTCGTCGTGGTCCAGCACGGTGAGGCCGTTGCGGTCGAGGACGGGGACGATCGAACGCGCGAAGCGGCCGTCCTTCCACGCCTCGGCGGCGCGCTCCTGGGACAGCGCGGCGAAGGTGTCCACGTCGTGCCGGCTGAAGCCCTCGATGGTGGCGATGAGGTCGGCGCCGATGCCCTGCGGCACGAAGCCGGTCTCGTAGCTGGTCATCGGGTCCATCGCCCAGGGGCCGCCGTCGGAGCCCATCTTGACCCGCGACATGGACTCGACGCCGCCGGCCAGCACCAGGTCCTCCCAGCCCGAACGCACCTTGGCCGCGGCCATGTTGACGGCTTCGAGGCCGGAGGCGCAGAAGCGGTTCTCCTGGACGCCGGCCACCGTGTCGGGCAGTCCGGCGGCGATGGCGGCGGTCTTGGCGATGTCCGAGCCCTGGTCCCCGAGCGGGCTGACGACGCCGAGCACGACGTCGTCGATGGCGGCCGGGTCGAGGTCGGGGAAGCGGCGGCGCATCTCGTGGATGAGGCCGACGACCAGGTCGATCGGCTTGGTGCCGTGCAGCGCGCCGTTGGCCTTGCCACGGCCGCGCGGGGTGCGGATCGCGTCGAATACGTACGCTTCGGAACTCACGTCAGGTGCCTTTCGGGGATGAGGGGTCAGGCGAGCAGCGAGCGGCCGATGATCTCCTTCATGATCTCGGTCGTGCCGCCGTAGATCGTTTGGATGCGGCCGTCCGTGAACGCCTTGGCGACGCGGTACTCGGTCATGTAGCCGTAGCCGCCGTGCAGTTGCAGGCAGCGGTCGGCGACGCGCTTCTGCAGTTCGGTGGCCCACCACTTGGCCATCGAGGCGTGCACGGCGTCGAGCCGCCCCGCGGTGTGGTCGGTGATGCAGCGGTCCAGGAAGGTGCGGGTGACGGCGCACTCGGTGGCCATCTCGGCGATCTCGAAGCGGATGTGCTGGAGCTTGGAGAGCGGGCGGCCGAACGCCTCGCGCTCCTTGACGTACGTCATGGTGATGTCGAGGAGGTGCTCGGCGGCGGCGATGCCGGCGACCGCGATGGTCATCCGCTCCTGCGCCAGGTTGGTCATCAGATGGACGAACGCGCCGTTCTCCTCGCCGAGCAGGTTCGCCTTGGGCACCTTGACGTCGTTGAAGAACAGCTCGGCGGTGTCCTGGGCCTTCTGGCCGATCTTGTCGAGGTTGCGGCCGCGCTCGAAGCCCGCCATGCCGCGCTCGACGACGAGCAGGCTCAGCCCCTTGGCCCCGCCCTCCGGGGTCGTCCTGGCCACGACGACCACCAGGTCGGCGAGGACGCCGTTGGAGATGAAGGTCTTGGAGCCGTTGAGCAGCCAGTGGTCGCCCTGATCGACGGCGGCCGTCCTGATGCCCTGGAGGTCGGAGCCCGCGCCCGGCTCGGTCATCGCGACGGCGGTGATCGTCTCGCCGCTGCAGAAGCCGGGCAGCCAGCGGCGCTTCTGCTCGTCGGTGGCCAGCCCGGTCAGATACGGGCCGATGATGTCGTTGTGCAGGCCGACGGCGAACCCGGAGGCGCCCGCCCGGGTGAACTCCTCGGCGAGTACGGCGCTGTAGCGGAAGTCCGGCTCGCCGCCGCCCCCGTACTCCTCGGGCACCGCGAGCCCGAGCAGCCCCTGCCGCCCGGCCGCCAGCCACGCCTCGCGGGAGACGATGCCGTCCTGTTCCCAGCGCTCGTGGTGCGGCAGCACCTCCTTGGCGAGGAAGGTCTTGACCGTCTCGCGGAACGCCTCGTGGTCGGCGGTGAAGATCTCGCGCGTCATGGCCACAGCCGTGTCTCCTCCGGAGTCCTAGGACCCATTCTCGTGCGTGGTCGGTGCGTGCGTCGTCGGTGCGTGCGTCGTCGGTGCGTGCGTCGTCGGCGCGAGCGGCATCGGCGCCTGCCTCATCGGCCCGCGCGCCTTCGCTGCCCGCGTCATCAGCTCTCGCCCGCGGGGCCGGCGGCGTTGCGCAGCGTGGGCAGGTCCCAGTCGGCGGCCACCTCGGCGGTGTCCGCGCCGGGCTGGGCGGGCGCGCGGTGCACCGATCCCGGGGTCGCGGAGAAGCGCGGGGCGGGGGCGGGCTGGGTGATGCCGGCGTGCTCGACGAAGGTGCCGCGGGCGGCGAGGTGCGGGTGCGCGGGGGCCTCGCGCAGCGACAGCACGGGGGCCACGCACGCGTCGGAGTCCTGGAAGACGGCCGTCCACTCCTCGCGGGTACGGGTCTTGAAGCGGTCCGCGATGGCGGTGCGCAGCTCGTCCCAGCGGTCGAAGTCGTTGCGGTCGGGGGCTTCGTCCGCGATGCCGAGCAGCTTGACGAACTCGGCGTAGAAGCGCCGCTCCAGCGCGCCGACCGCCATATAGCCGCCGTCGGCGGTCTCGTACGTGCCGTAGAAGGGCGCGCCGCCGTCGAGCAGGTTGGCGCCGCGCTGGTCCTGCCAGCCGCCGGCCGCCATCATGCCGTGGATCAGCGAGGACAGATGCGCGGTGCCGTCCACGATCGCCGCGTCGACGACCTGGCCGGCGCCCGCCGTGCGGGCGTGCTGGAGGGCTGCGAGCACGCCGATGACGAGGTAGAGGGAGCCGCCCGCGAAGTCGCCCATGAGGTTGGCGGGGAGCACGGGCGCGCCGTCCGAGGGGCCGACCATGCCGAGCACGCCGGTGATCGCGATGTAGCTCGCGTCATGGCCGGCCCGCCCGGCGAGCGGGCCTTCCTGGCCCCAGCCGGTCATCCGCCCGTAGACCAGGCGCGGGTTGCGTGCCAGGCACTCCTGCGGGCCGATGCCGAGCCGTTCGGTGACGCCGGGGCGGTTGCCCTCGATGAGCACGTCGGCGCGGTCGATGAGGTCGAGGACGGCGGCGATGCCCTCCTCGGTCTTGAGGTCGAGCAGCACGGAGCGCTTGTTGCGGTTGGTGATGTCGCACGCCGGGTCGATGTGCATCCCGCCGCCGCCGGGGCGGTCCACCCGTACGACGTCGGCGCCCAGGTCGGCGAGGTGCATGGCGGCGAACGGACCGGGGCCGATCCCCGCCAGCTCCACCACCCGGACCCCGCTGAGTGGTCCGTGGCCACCCGTCGACGGTGTTTCTGTCCCTGCCATCAAGCCCCCAGCGCTATGACACAACTGATGTAACATCAGTGATGTTAAGAACGTGTTCCACTTTGCACAAGCCCCGCCGCCGGGTGAAGAGCGGGCGGCTGCGGCTGCGCCGGACGGTGACGGCCCGGCCGCGTCACCTCATGAACGAGCGGGGGCCTCACGCGAGGCGGTGACCCCGGGCGGGGCCGGTGGCGGTGACGTCCGGCGGCGTGGGGAAGGTCACCTTGCGGCGGGGTCGGGTGGGTGGCCGGTTCGTACGAGCTCAGCCGCCGGGGGCTGCGCGGCTGCCGGCCGGGCGGGGGCGCGCCCTTCGTCAGCCACCGCCACCCGGCGAGGCCACCCCCACCCGGCGACTCCGCCGTCAGCCGGCGCCGCGCGCGTCCAGCTCTGCGATGAGCCGTTTGAGCGCGATGGTGCGGTAGCTCTCCTCCACCCAGTCGCACAGCAGCTCGGCCGCAGGCGCGTCCGTGCCCGTGCCCGCCTCCGCGCCGAGCGGCACGCTCACCCAGCCCGCCTTGCCCAGGCCGTACCCGGCCGGCTCCGCGCCGGGCATCGACAGGGCGTGAGCGTGCGCTTCCTCGTCCTTGAGCTTGACCGTGATGCCGGGCGGATAGCTGTCGTCCGCCACGCCCAGGAAGACGAACACCTTCTTGTTGACTTTGATGACGCTCTCGCCCCAGGGAAATTCCTCCCCGGCCCCCGGCAGTCCGAGAGCGAACTCGCGGACCCTCGCGCGCACCTTCAGCGGGTCGAGTGGGTCCTTCGACGCGGCCATGGTCTCCTCCGGGGGCTGTCGGTTCGGGCGGACGGCCGGGTGGTGCGTACGACCAGCGCCTACGACAGCGCGTACCGCCCGACCCGGCCCGCACGATCCACGCTAGCCGCCGGAGCCCGGCCCCGTACGCCCGCGCGGCGCGTCGCGGACGCTCGCCGTCACCGGTCCTTCCGACGGCAGCACCCGCTCCCGCCCCGGCTCCGCCCGCGTCAGCCGGTCCTCCACCGACTCCGGGTCGATGAGCCGGCCGAGCCGGTGCGGGACGTTGCCGCCGACCAGGACGATCACGACCAGGGTCAGCCCGAAGGCGAGCACCGCCAGCGCCCGGCCCAGCGGCATGCCCTCCGCGAGCCGCGCGCCCAGCACCGGCGCGACCGCGCCGCCGAGCGCTCCGGTGTTGTAGACGAAGCCGAGCGAGGCGGCCCGGGAGGCGGTCGGGAAGTGGCCGGCGATGTACTTGGGCAGGATGCCGGAGATGCCCTGGCTCAGCGCGAGCAGGAAGAACAGCAGCACGCCGAGGCCGACCAGGCTGTCCTGGACCGCGAACACCGGGAAGATGAACGCGAGCGATGCGAGCAGGGTGCAGGCGTAGGCCCGGCGGGTGCCGAAGCGGTCGCCGACGAAGCCCGCCAGCCAGCAGCCGAACATGGTGCCGGAGCCGGCGTAGAACATGACGTCGGCGACCTGCCCGGGGTCGTAGCCCAGCTCGGTCTTGAGGTAGGTGGGCAGCAGCGCCTGGATCGGCCAGCTGTAGAGGAACGCGCAGAACACGGTCACCGTCAGCGACACGTACAGCAGCCAGCCCTTCCGCCCGCCGAGCTGCGCGGCGAACGCGATCAGGCAGCCCGCGGCGAGCACCGACAGCGGCAGCACCAGGCCCGCCCCGGCCGGTGTGAAGACGCAGAAGAGGCTCGCGCTCGCGGCGAAGGCCAGCGCCGTGTTGAGCGTCGCGCGGGCGCGCCCCGCGAACAGCGGGCGGAACGGGTTCGGCAAGGGCGGCCCCGCCCCGTCCCTCCCCGCCCCGTCCCGGCCGCGACGCGCGGCGAGCCTGCCGCCGACCTCCCGCTGCCAGTCCTCCGCCTCCGGCAGCGCCCGCCGCACCCAGAGCGCGACCAGCACCGGCAGCACGCCGATCCAGAACATCCAGCGCCAGCCGAACTGCGGGACGACGACCTTGTACAGCTCGGCCGCGATGATCGTGCCGCCCGCGTAGCCGGAGATCAGGAAGCCGCTGGCGCGGTTGCGCAGCCGGGTCGGCCAGCTCTCCAGGACGTAGGTCGCGCTCGCGCTGTACTCCCCCGCCATGCCCATGCCGATCATCAGCCGGGCTGCGAACATGCTGGTGTAGCCGCACGCGAAGCCGCACGCGAAGGTGCCGAGCGAGTAGAGCAGGATGCTGGCGATCATCGCGGCCTTGCGCCCGTAGCGGTCCCCCATCGCGCCGAGCAGCGCGCCGCCGAGCCAGCGGGTGATGAACGCGCCCGAGACCAGGCTCGCGGACTCGACCGTGGTCAGGCCGAACTCGTCGGCGATCTCGGTGAGCACGAGCGTGATGAGGACGAAGTCGAAGCCGTCCAGCACATAGCCGAGCCAGGCCGCGAACATCGCCTTCCACTGACGGCGGGACACTTCCCGGTACCAGACGGGCCGGTAGCGGACGCGTCGGTAGCGCACGGGCCGGGCTGCCTCCGGCGGCGGTCGGCTCACAGTAGCCCGGCGTCTTCGAGGTGTCGGCGTACGGCCTTGACCGCGGCGTCCCCCAGCGGGAGTTGGGGCGCGGCGGTGGCCGGGCAGTCGATGACGCCCAGCAGATGCAGCGCGGCCTTGAACGCGCCGAGCGCGGAGGAGCTGCGACCCATGGCGCTCTCGTCGCCGACGTCGACGAGGGCGAACAGCGCGGCGAGCCGGTCCTGTTCGGCCACCGCCTCGGTCCAGCGACCCGCGCGGGCGTGCCCGTACAGCCGGACGTAGCCGGCCGGGTCGACGTTGCCGAGCCCCGGCACGACGCCGTGCGCGCCCGCCAACAGCGCTCCGTCCACGGTCAGTTCGGAACCGGTCAGCACCGAGAAGCGCCCGTCGGAGCCGTCGGCGCGCAGCGCCGTCAGGAGTCTGCGCAGCGAACCGTCGTCGCCGCTGCTGTCCTTGAGTCCGGCCAGGGTGCAGTCCGCGGCGAGGGCGAGGACGGTGGCGGCGGGGAGCTTGGAGTGCACCGCGGATGGGATGTCGTAGGCGAACAGCGGCAGGTCCACGCCGTCCCGAAGGCGCCGGAAGTGGCCGGAGATCTCGGCCGGGTGGGTGCGGGTGAAGAACGGGGCGGTGGCGACCAGGCCGTCCGCTCCCGCGCGGGCTGCCGTACGGGCGTGGGCGAGCACCCGCGCGGTGGTCATGTCGATGACCCCGGCGAGCACCGGCACCCGGCCGGCCGTCGTCTCGACGACGGTCGCCAGCGCGGTGCGCCGCTGCTCGTCGGTGAGATAGGCACTCTCCCC
Organism: Streptomyces sp. H27-D2; assembly: GCF_035828615.1. Lineage (NCBI taxonomy): Bacteria > Bacillati > Actinomycetota > Actinomycetes > Kitasatosporales > Streptomycetaceae > Streptomyces > Streptomyces sp. H27-D2. The sequence continues at coordinate 33,099 of NZ_JAYMZR010000031.1, forward strand.
GCTGGAGCCGAGCGCGAACAGGCCGTGCACCCCGGCGTCGATCATCCGCTCGGCCAGCGCGGCCAGCGAGCGGACGTCGACCTCGCCGTGGGGGGTCAGCGGGGTGCAGAGCGGGGGGACGACACCACGGAGGGGGGCGGCGGGCAGAGGCATGGCGGGCCGTCTTTCTGGTACACGCGACATCATGCGAAACAAGCGTAATCAGGACATGGGATGTCCCATCTCTGCCGCAGTATCCTGCGCCGCGCCGGAAGGCTGTCAAGACCCCTCGCGCACGACGCCCTTATTGACGCCCCGTCGAACAGATACCTACTGTTCGGTAATAGCGAAAGGGGCCCGCCATGCGGTGGCAGGACAAGACCGAACGCGTCCACCCGGAACGCGCCTATGACGTAGTGCTGTTCGGAGCCACCGGCTTCGCCGGGGCGCTGACGGCCGAGTACCTCGCCCGGCACGCGCCCGCGGACTGCCGCTGGGCGCTGGCCGGGCGCAGTCCCGACAAGCTGAAGCGGCTGCGCGAGCGGCTCACCGCGATCAACCCGGCCTGCGCGGACCTCCCGCTGCTGCACGCCGACGTCACCGACGCGGACGCGCTGCGCGCGGTCGTCGCCGACACCCGGGTGGTGGCCACCACCATCGGCCCCTACATCAGCTACGGCGAGCCGCTGGTGGCCGCCTGCGCCGAAGCGGGCACCGACTGCGCCGACCTGTCCGGCGAGGCCGAGTTCGCCGACCTGATGTATCTGCGGCACCACCGCAGGGCCACCGAGACGGGCGCCCGGCTGGTGCACGCGTGCGGCTTCGACTCGATCCCGCACGACCTGGGCGTGCACTACACCGTCGCCCGGCTGCCCGAGGGCGTGCCGCTGAACATCGACGGCTATGTGCGCTCCGACGCGACCTTCTCGGGCGGCACGTTCGCGTCCGCGCTGACCGCCTTCTCCCGGGTGCCGCAGACGGCCCGGACCGCCAAGGCGCGCCGCCGCGCCGAACCCCGGCCCGTCGGGCGGCGGGTACGGGCGCCGCTGCCCGCTCCGCGCCGCAGCAGCCGGCTCGGCGCCTGGGCGCTCCCGCTGCCGACCGTGGACCCGCAGATCGTCGCCCGCTCCGCCGCCGCCCTGCCGCGCTACGGCCCGGACTTCCGCTACCGGCACTACGCGGCGGTCAAGTGGCTGCCGGTCGCCGTCGGAGCCGCCGCCGGAGCCAGCACGCTCTTCGCTCTCGCCCAACTCCCGCTGACCCGCAACTGGCTGTCCGACCGCCTCAAGCCGGGCGACGGACCGGGCCCCGAGCGGCGCGCCAAGAGCTGGTTCAGCGTCCGCTTCCACGGCGAGGGCGGCGGCCGGCGCATCGTCACCGAGGTCTCCGGCGGCGACCCCGGATACGACGAGACGGCCAAGATGCTCGCCGAGTCCTCGCTCTGCCTCGCCTTCGACGACCTCCCCGACACCTCGGGCCAGGTCACGACGGCGGCGGCGATGGGCGACGCGCTGACCGAGCGGCTGATCCGCGCGGGAATGTCGTTCCACGTCGTCGAGTCCTGGGTGAAGACCGAGGACTCGACGGGCGGCTGACGCGACGGGGTGACCGGACGGGCTGAGGAGCGCGGCCGTACGAAGCTCGCGGCCCGCTCGGGCCGGGGCCGCCGCACGGTCGACCGCCCCGCCCCGGCCGCCGCAGCACGCCGTCCGATTCCCGCCGGGAAGCGCGCCCGCGCTCGCGCAGCATGGAGGGCATGAGCACTCCCTACGAGATCCGGGCCATCGCCCCCGACGTGCTGGCGCGGCTGCGCGAGCGGGACGACGCGGGCGATCCCCCGCGGCTGGTCCTGGACGAGAGCGGCGGCAGCCCGCTGCGCTGGTGCCTGAACCGCAGCGAGCCCGGCGAGGTCCTCGCCCTGGTGTCGTACGCGCCGCTGCGCCGCTGGGCCCGCGAGACGGACGCCGACCCCGGCCCGTACAGCGAGGTCGGCCCGGTCTTCATCCACACCGAGGACTGCGGCGGTTGGCCCGGGGGCGAGGCCGGCGGCGGCTATCCGGACGCGCTGCGGGGCGGGCGCCGGGTGCTGCGGGCCTATTCGGCGCGGGGCGGCATCCTCGGCGGACTGCTGATCGACGGCGGATCGCCGACGGTCGAGGAAGGGCTCGCGAGGCTGTACGCGGACCCGCAGGTCGCGGCCGTGCATGTGCGCGCGGTGGAATTCGGCTGCTTCCACGCGGAGACGAGGCGTACGGCGGAGGCCGGTTGAGCGGGACGAGGCGGACGGGCCCGAGCCGGCGCGCCCCGTACGAGGTCGCTCGGAGGGGCCCTCAGCCGTCGCTCAGAGCGACAGCATCCAGTCGACGATGACGACGCCCATCGCGAGCACCCAGAGCAGCGCGGTGATCCCGGCGACGGCGAGCACGACGGACGCCCCGTGCGCCACGCCCTCGTGGTGGTCGGTCGGCTGCCATGCGTCGTTGAGTACCTCGGTCTCGTTCATACGGCCAGGATGCCGATCCTCGAACACCCGCGCATCGGTGCGGATACTCAGTTCCGCTACTCAGTTCCCCGCCGGCAGACGCTCAGACGCTCAACAGCGCGCGGCGGCACAGCGAGTCGGCGCGGCGGGTGGTCTCCGGGAGTCGGTAGGCGCGGGCCAGCCCGAGGGTGTGCGCGCAGGCGCTGTCCAGGCCGACGCGGTGGCCCACGGACACGAAGACCGGCTTCACCCCGTCCTGGGTGCGCAGCACCCGTCCCACCTCCTCTTCCCCGTCGAGCAGCGCGGAACTGTCGCCGCGCGTCGGGCCGGGGGTGTCGTGCCGGAAGACGAACGGGTTCTTGGCGACGCCGATGGTGGGCAGCCCGGAGAGCACGCCGAGGTGGCTCGCAAGCCCGAAGCGGCGCGGGTGCGCCCGGCCGTAGCCGTCGCAGACGACCAGGTCGGGGGAGCTGCGCAGGCGGTCCAGGGCGGCCAGCACGGTGGGCAGTTCGCGGAAGGCGAGCAGGCCCGGCACGTACGGGAAGGCGACCCGGCCGACGGCGGTCGCCTCCTCGATCACGCTGAGATCGCGGGCGTCGAGCGTCACGGCGGCGGCGACCACCACATCGCGCTCGTCGTCGTACGCGACGTCCACGCCGGTGAAGCGGCCCGCCGAGCCGGGGGCCGGTCCGGAGTCCGCCAGGTCGACGGAGGCCCGCAACCCGTCCTGGACGGCGATGGCCAGGCCCTCGGTGGTGGGCCAGTCCTGCGGCGGTTCGATTCGAGAAGTGGTCATCGCACCGGCCACGCTACCCGCGCGCCGACGCCGACCGGACACCGACCAGGGGTGTTTGGGCCGTCGGCGGTGACCTGGGACGGGGGCGCTCCTCGCCACGGCGCACCGCAGCCTTTACCGTGTCCCCCGTGACGACCTCGATCAATCAGCCCACAGGACCGCCGCCCGCCGACTCCCCCGGTCGCGACGGACCGCACGCGACCGCCGAGATCGATCCGGAGCGCGTCGGCCCGGTCCCAGGGGCCGGACGCGACTCCTGGGTCGATCTGGACCGCGTACTGCGGGTGCACGCGGACGGGATGCGCCGCGAGGCGTGCGCGCTCGACCTGCCGCGCTTCGACGCCGTCGTGGCACGGCTGACGGAGCGCTACGGCTGGCGCTGACGCGGCCCCGACCGCCGGGCCCGTAGCGCTACGGGCCCGGCGGTCCGTCGCCCGGTCAGCCGCGTCTGCCGCTGACCGTCACGGCGACGCTCGCGCAGATCACCAGGAACATGCCGGCGATCTGTCCGAGCCCCAGCGCCTGGCTCAGCACCGCGAGCCCGATCAGCGCCGCGACAGCGGGCTCCAGGCTGAGCATGACGCCGAAGACCCGGGGCGTGAGCCGCCGCAGCACGGCCATTTCCAGCAGGTACGGGAAAACGGGGAAGAGCAGCCCGGCCCCCGCGACGGCGAGCAGCAGCAGCCACCAACTCCAGTCGCCGGTCGGGTTCGCCAGCCCGTGCAGGCCCTCGCCCAGGCCGAGCGGCGCGATGGCCACCGCGCCCACGGTGATGGAGACCGCGAGCCCCTGGAAGCCCTCGAAGGTGCTGCCGACGCGTTGGGTGAGCAGCAG
>NZ_JAYMZR010000031.1:37199-68880 GCF_035828615.1 Streptomyces sp. H27-D2
AGGCCGCCGCCGTCGCCGCCGCCGAGTCCCTCGGTGAGCGTGATCAGTGCCACGCCTCCCCCGGCCAGCAGCGCCCACACCACGTCCAGCAGCCGCCGCGATCCGGCGACGGCCACCGCGAGCGGGCCGAGGTATTCGATGGTCGCGGTCACCCCCATCGGGATGCGCGCGACGGAAGCCGCGAAGGTGAGCGTCATCGCGCCGGACACCACGCCGAGGAGCACCACCGCGACGAGTTCCTTCGGCTTCTTCCCGCGCAGTCGCGGACGGGTGCAGGCGAGCAGCAGCGCCGCCGCGATCACCAGCCGCAGACTCGTCGCCCCGGCCACGCCCAGCGGCTCGAACAGCGGCTGCGAGACGGCGACCCCGAACTGCAGGATGACCATCGCGGCCAGCGCGATGAGCGGCGCGGGCACCCGGCCGAGCGGCGCGGCTTTCCCGGCGGCGGGGCCGTCGGGGGGTGTGGCGGGGACGGTCGTGCCGGGAGCGGCGCAGCTGCTGGGACCGGTGCCTTCGGCGGGACCGGTGCCTTCGGCGGAACGTGAGGGGCGTGAGGGTATAGCCATGGTGGGACAGAGCTTTCGGGGAATCGGGAGTGGGAGACGGAGAACCTTGCCGGTCAAGGCGTCAGGCGGCCGCCCCGCGCGCCGTCTCCCCCGCGACCGCCGAGGACATCCTCCGTACCGCCTCGGCCACCCGTTCCGGCGCCGTCGCGAAGTTGAAACGGGCGAATCCGCGTCCGGGCGGCCCGAAGGCCGGGCCTGCGGACAGCGCGACCCTGCCCCGTTCCAGGAAGGTCCGCGCCGGGTCGTCGCCGAGTCCCAGGGCCCGGCAGTCCAGCCAGGCCAGGTACGTGGCCCGCGGGGGCCGGTAGCCGGTGTCGGCGCGCCCGACGGCCGCGCCGAGCGCCGCCGTGATCGGTTCGGCGAGACGCGTGTCCGACTCCGCCACCCACACCGGCAGCACGTCCGGCGCGTAGTGCCGCCACTTGACGCTGCGCCGTTCGCGGAGCTGGTCCAGCGAATAGGCGGTCAGCGGGCTGGAGGAAGGGTTGGCAGACACAGAGGTCACAGTGCCTCACGGCGGCGGATCGGTCCAGCGGTCGGCCGACAAGCCCGTCCGTGGGTGATCCAGGGGCGATCACGGGGGGATCCGGGGGGATGGATCCGGGGGTGAAATTTCCGGCCGATACGCGGGGATCGGCGGACAGCCGAGCCGCCGGATCGCCACAGTGGACCCTGCGCCGGACCTGAGCGAGCCGGCCCCGAGTGAGAGGACCACTCCACCGTGACGACTTCGCCGACCGCGCCCACTCCGTCCGCCGCGCCCCCTCCCGCCGCTCCGCCGGGACAAAGACCGCGGCTGCGCCTCGCCGCTCTGGGAGCGGTCGCCGTGCTGGCGGTGGGAACGCCCACCGCGTACGCCGTCCTCGACACCGACTCGTCGTCCGCCGCTCCGTCCGCCGCCGCGAGCCGGGGCAAGGCGTATCTGGAGACCCGCCTCTTCTTCGGCACCGACCGTCCCGACGGCGGCCCGCCCGTCACCGACAAGCAGTTCCTCGCCTTCGTGGACCGGCACATCACACCGCGCTTCCCGTCCGGGCTCACCCTCCAGGACGGCCGCGGGCAGTGGCGCGACAGCAACGGCGTGATCGAGACGGAGCGCTCCTACGAGCTGACGCTGCTCTACCCGATGTCCGAGGCCAAGGTCCACGACCCGGCCATCGAGCGCATCCGCACCGCGTACGAACGGGCTTACGCCCAGGACTCCGTGGCCCGGGTGGACGAGCCCACCAAGGTGGACTTCTGACGTACGGGAGCGGCGGCCGGTGACGTTGCCCCGGCCGCCGCCCTCGCACATGGTCTGCGGGCCGTAGCGTCCGCCGCCGCAGGGACGCCGCCGCAGGACGGCCGACGGGGGTGCGGACGGCCTCACGAGTCGATGGACCGACGTCAATCCCGCAGGGCGACGCCGTCCAGCACCATCGACAGGTACTGGCGGGCGATCTCCTCCGGGCTGTGCTGCCCGCCCGGCCGGTACCAGGACGCGGCGACCCACACCGTGTCGCGCACGAACCGGTAGGTCAGCCGGATGTCCAGGTCCGCCCGGAACACCTCATCGGCCACCCCGCGCTCCAGCGTGCCCAGCCACGCCTTCTCGAACTTCACCCGCGAATCGGCGAGATAGCCGAAACGCGGCTGGACGGACAGGTGCTTCGACTCCTTCTGGTAGATCGCCACCGCCGCACGATGCCGGTCGATCTCCCGGAACGACTCCGTGACCAGGGCTTCCATGGTCTCCCGGGGGCCGAGGCCAGCAGCGAGCACCGCGTCGTAACCGGCCCACAGCTCGTCCAGGAAGGTGGAGAGGATCTCGTCGACCATCGACTCCTTGGAATCGAAGTGGTAATAGAGACTGCCCGCCAGCATCCCCGCCTCGTCCGCGATCCGGCGCATCGTCGTCGCGTTGTAACCCTGCGCGGCGAACACCTCGGCCGCCGTCGCGAGCAGCTCCCCGCGCCGCGCGGGGGACGGGCTCGCGGCAGGCTTTTTCGGGCTGCTGGCGGCCCGCTTCCCGCCTGTGGCACTTCTGCCGCCTGCGACACGCTTGCCGCTCACGGCTGTTCTGCCGTCCGCGGTCCGCTTGTCGCGGTCCGCACTCTGTTTGCTGCTGTTGTCTTTCGGCACCCGGCCATTGTCGGCTCACGCACGCCGACCGCCGACCGACACCGTCGGTCACGGCAACCGCAGCCCGAGTCGGGCCACCCGGCCCTTCTCGCCCGCCGCCCAGCAGCCGAGGTCCGGGGTGCAGTCGACGGTGTCGTACGAGCCGGTGTCGAAGGCGCGCCAGGTGCGGCCGGCGTCAAGCGTCAGTTCGCTGCCGGTGGGGCCGACCGCGAGAGCGGCGGAGCGGCTGTGCGGCAGCCAGGAGACACCGGAGCGGTACTCGCTCGGCGACCGGCGTGCGCTGGTCCAGGTCGCGCCGCCGTCACCGCTGACCGCCGCCGCGCCGGGCGACGCCTCGCCCGCGCGGTAGTCGCCGCCGACCGCGAGCCCGTGCCGGGCGTCGCGGAAGGCGAGCCCGAAGACGCCCCGCGCGGGGTCGCCCGCCGGGATGGGCGCGTCCGTCACCTGCCAGCTGCGGCCCCGGTCCGCGGAGTGGAACACCCGCGCCTTCGCGGCGCCGCCGGTCGCCAGCCAGACGTCGCGGCTGCCCGAAGCGACAAGGCACTGGCCGCTCGCGGCGAAGGACGCCTCGCCCGGCTGGGCGGCCGGCATGCCGTCGGCCGGGAGCACCCGCCAGCTCCGTCCGCCGTCGCCGGTCGAGAGCATCCGGTACTTGCCGTCGACCGGGTCGCTGACGGCCAGGCCGTGGCGCGCGTCGAAGAAGGTCATACAGTCGTAGAACGCCTTGGGGTCGTCGTTGCGGAAGCTCTCCGTCCAGGTCGCGCCGCCGTCGCCGGTCCTGAAGACCCGTGACGCCTCGCCCTCGCCGATCGCGAGCACCACGGCGCGCCGCGCGTCGAACGCTTCGACGTCCCGGAATTCCAGCCCGGCCGCTCCGGGAGGCGAGACGTCCTGCCAGTTGCGTCCGCCGTCCCGGGTGCGCAGCACCTTGCCCTTGCTGCCCGCCACCCACGCGCTTTCGCGGCTCACGGCCGCCAGGCCGCGGAACCGGGCGTCGCTGCCGGTCGGCTGAAGCCGCCACTCCGGTCCGGGCGTCCGCTCGCCGGACGCCGGGTCGCCAAAAGCCCGTTCGCCTGAGGCCCGTTCACCCGACGCCCGTCCGCCGGAAGCCCGATCGGGGGCCGTCCGCTCACCGCTCGCCGTGTCCGCCCCCGTACCGGCCGCGCCGACGGCCACCGGTCCGACGGCCTCCGCTCCGGCCGGAGCGGTGACGGCCACGGCGAGCGCCGCCGCGCAGAGCCCGACCGACACCGAACGCCCCACTGTCCCCATACGCCTCATGGCGCTGGAAGCTAGCCCACTGCACGGGCCCCGTCCAGAGCGCGCCCGGCCTCCGGACCGCCCCGACGACGCCGCCCTCTCCTACCGGAACCGCAGCGACGTTCGACACGGACGAGGGAATCCGCGAGGAGAGCCGGGTCAGGTTGTGTGGTTGCGGCTCCAGCGGGAACCAGCCTTACTGCGACCACTCGGGCAGCCGCGTTCCGTCCCCCTGACCCCTGAGGCCCCGTAGTCCCCACAGCCTCGGGGACCGCGGGGCCTCGGGGAGTTCGGGGGCCGCTGCCGGGACCGTGACCGACATCACCCAGGTGTCGCGTGCACGTCCGGGACGAGCGCACCGTCTTCCACGTCGTACAGAGAACACCTCGTACAGAGAAGCACTCGTACCACCGCAAGGGAGCAGGCGTTGCCGACCGTCATCGACCAAGCCGTCCAGACCCGCCTCATCGCGTCCGTGCCTTCGGCCATGAGCGTCTCGGCGACCCTGCACTACCACCGCAAGGACCCGCTCGCCGTCCGCATCTCCTTCCCCGCCGAAGTCTCCCTGGACGGCTCCGAGGTGGAGTGGACGTTCGCCCGCGAACTCCTCGCCGCCGGCCTGCACGGGCCCGCCGGCGACGGCGATGTGCAGGTGTGGCCCTGCGGGCTCGACTCGACCGTGCTCGAATTCCACACCGACGAGGGCCTGGCGATGGTGCAGGTCGGCACCGAGGATCTGCGCCGCTTCCTGCGCAAGGCGTACGCGGCCGTGCCGGCCGACAGTGAGCGGCGCGTCATCCGCGCGGCGATGGACCGCGACATCGCCGCGCTGCTGCGGGACGCCTGACCGCGTACGGCGCGGTCAGTTGTTGACGACAATGGTCGTCACCACCGTGGTGGTGACCGCCACGGTCAAGGCCGTCCGCAGCTCGGAGATCACCTTGCGCAGCTCGGGCGCGGTCGCCGCGCCGCGTTCGGCCAGCGTGTCGATCCGCGCCGCGCGGTCCTTGGCCTCGCGCGCCGACAGGACGGTCCGCAGCTCGCCCGCGGCCGCCAGCGCCACCAGCGCGGCGTCCTGAACCGGCACCTCCGCGACGTCCCCGGAGCTGTGCAGGACGCGCTGCGCCCCGCCGCGCAGCTCCTCGACGACCGGCACGCCCGACCGCTCCAGCCGGATCGTCCGCCGGGGGAAGAGGCCCAGCAGCCGCTTGGTCTCCACCCGCAGGTATCCGGCCGAGGCGAGCTGATCGCACACCTCGTCCAGGGTGAAGCGCGGCTGCCGGCCGACCCAGGTCTTCCAGGACTGCGGCCGCGACTCCCCGATGAGTTCCAGCAGCTTGTCGAGCACCGGGTCACCGGTGTTCGCGTCGTCGACCGGTTTGGCCACCCCGTCCGCGTCCAGCAGCAGGCCGCGCTGCGCGAGTTCGGTCAGCGCCCCGGCCCGGACCAGCTGCGCGAGGTACGAGGTGCTGGTGAGCGCGAGTCTTTCGGTGTCCCAGGCGAGCAGGTACAGCTTGGCGGCGAGTGAGAGCGGACCGTTCGGCACAACGTCTCCAGGGGTACGAGGTGTGCCGACAATAGTCAGTGGCGGAGTCAGTGGCGGGCGGCTCCGGGGAATCGAAGCCGCCGGCCCTGGGGAAGGAGCCGGTCAGCCCTGCGGGAAGGCGAAGCCGTAGCCCTGCCCCTCGATCCAGGGCAGCACTTCCCTGAGCGCCTCGACGGTCTGGCTGCGGTCGCCGCCGCCGTCGTGGAAGAGGATGGTCGGCCCGTTGCTCAGCTCGTTCTTGACGGTCTGCACGATGGTCGCGTAACCGGGCCGCTGGAAGTCCTTGCTGTCGATGTTCCAGCCGAGCGGCCGCATGCCGTGGGCCGCCGCGAGCTGACGGCTCTGCGGGGTGAACGCACCGCCCGGCGCCCGGTAGTAGCGCACCTTCGCGCCGCCGGCGGCCTTCTCGATCATCTTCTTGGCGTCGAGGATCTGCCGGAACTGGTAGTCGGTGGACTTCTCATCCATCGCGGTGTCGTGGCTGACGGTGTGGTCGCAGAGCCGGTGCCCGGCCCGCACCACCTTGAGCACCAACTCCGGATGGGCCGCGGCCTGCGGGCCGACCATGCAGAAGGTCGCCTTGACGCCGCGCGCCTTGAGCAGTTCGAGCACCCGCGGGGTCCAGACGGGGTCGGGGCCGTCGTCGATGGTGATGTTGACGTTCTTCCCACCGCCCTCGGGAGCGTGGCTGATGTCCATGTTCACTCTGGGGGCGGGCAGTTTCGGGTCCGGGGCGGAGGTCTGCCCCGCTATCGGGGCCGCCGGCGCCCCGCCCGGCGCGGCGGGCTTCGCCTCCGCGATCTGCCGCGGGCCGCGCGGAGCGCTCCCGGCTCCCGTGGTGGTGAACGCCAGCAGGCCGGCCCCCGTGATGGTGACGGCGGCCGCCGACACCGCCGCGATGATGACGCCCCGTGTTCCCTGCCGTGCCATGTCTTCCCGACCCCTTCACGTCATTGCGGTGGATCACGCGCTGCGCGTGATCCACCCCGTGCACAGGAAGGGATGCGGGGAACCTCGGTATGGCTGCCTCTGTAACCAATTCATCATGAAACCGGCCGCAGGCCGGCGGATCATGTGATGAGTCAGCAACAGCTCTGCCGATCGGATGGCCGAAGTGCACGGAACGCCGCACTCCGGATCAATACTGTCCTCATGCCACGGGTACTTCTGATCGAGGACGACGCCGCCGTACGGGACGGGGTCACACTCGCTCTGCGCCGCCGCGGACATGAGGTGCTGGCCGCCGGGAGCGGCGAGGAGGGACTGGCCGAGCTGGAAGCCTTCCGGCCGGACATCGTGCTGCTCGACCTGATGCTGCCCGGCAAGGACGGCTTCGAGGTGTGCCGCGCCATCCGCGCCGGACAGCAACTCCCGATCATCATGCTGACCGCGCGGGGCGATGACATAGACGTCGTACTCGGGCTGGAGGCCGGAGCCGACGACTACGTCGTCAAGCCCGCCCGCGGCGAGGTGCTGGAGGCCCGCATCCGCGCGGTGCTGCGCCGCACCGCGCCGGCGGCCGACGGGGACGACAGCTCCGGTCCCGGCCCCGCGCCGGTCGAGACGCACGGCGAGCTGACCATCGACCGGGCCGGCCTCGTGGTGTCCCGGAACGGCCAGGACCTCGCGCTGGCCCCCTCCGAGATGAAGCTGCTGCTCTTCCTCTCGTCCACCCCCGGCCAGGTGTTCAGCCGCCAGCAGCTCCTGGAGCACGTGTGGGAGCACAGCTATCACGGCGACGCGCGGCTGGTGGACGCGTGCGTGATGCGGCTGCGCACCAAGGTCGAGGGCACCCCGCGCACCCCCCGGTACGTCCAGACGGTGCGCGGCTTCGGCTACCGATTCGGCCCCGTGTGAGCGGCGGGGGGAGCGGCGGCGGCCCCGCGGAGGGCGAGCGCTCCGGCGGCGGTCTCGGGCCGCGATGGCGGCGGCGGCCCGCGCTGCGCTCGCTGCTGCGCGGCCTGCGGGCCCGGCTCGTCGTGGCGTTCCTGCTGGTCGCCGCCGTGAGTTCGCTGACCACCGCGGCGCTGACCTACCGGGAGGCCCGTAACGCGATCCTGCAACGCTCCCAGGACACCGCCATCAACGACCTCCGCTCACAGATCGACTCGCTCGCCCCCGACCTGCCGGTGCCGCCGAACCGGGAGGACCTGGAGGAGTTCGCGCGCCAGCTCGACCGGGCGGGCAACGTCCGCAGCTGGACCGTGTACGTCTCCTACAAGGGCCTGCCCACCGCGCCCGCCGGGATGCCGGGCATCGACGGGATCGTCGGCTCCGAGCTGCGCGAGAAGGTCTCGGAGCACCACATCCCGGCCTTTCAACGGGTGACCAGGGACGACTCGCCGTGGCTGATCATCGGAATGCCCGTCAGCTACGCCGACACGGGCGCCACCGAGGCCGCCGAGCTGCCCGACCGGGCGGCGTCCGGCCTTGAGGTGTACGCCGAAGTCCCGCTGCGGGCCGAGGAATCCAATGTCGAGGCCCTGGTCAGCGCCGCCCAGCGGGGCGCGCTGCCCGCCCTGGCGCTGTCCGTGGTGCCCGCGCTGATCGCGGCGCGCGGCGTGCTGCGGCCGGTGCGCAAGCTGCGCCGGGCCGCCGGGCAGATCGCCGCCGGGCGGATGGACACCCGGCTGAAGGTGTCCGGCAGCGACGAACTGGCCGACCTCTCCCGCAGTTTCAACGACATGGCCGCGACCCTGGAGGAGAACGTCGCCGAGCTGCGCCGGATGGAGGCCAACTCCCGGCGGTTCGCCGCCGACGTGTCGCACGAGCTGCGCACCCCGCTGGCCGCGATGGCCGCCGTCACCGACGTACTCGACGAGGACGCCGACGGGCTCGACCCGGACACCGCCTCGGCGGTCCGGCTGATCAGCCAGGAGACCGGCAAGCTCGCCCGGATGGTCGAGGATCTGATGGAGGTCTCGCGCTTCGACGCCGGGGCCGCCGCGCTCCATCTGGACGAGGTCGACGTCTCCGAGGCCGTCCGCAAGAGCCTGCAGGCCCGCGGCTGGCAGGAGCAGGTCACCGCCGAACTGCCGGCGGGCGTACGGGCCCGGCTGGACCCGAGGCGGCTCGACGTCATCGTGGCCAACCTGGTCGGGAACGCGCTGCGGCACGGGGGCGCGCCGGTGGCCGTACGGCTGCGCACGGAGGACGGGCCGACGGCGGCCGAAGCGCCGAAGGGCGCCGGACTGCTGATCGAGGTCGCCGACAACGGCCCCGGGATCGCCCCCGAGGCCCTCCCGCACGTCTTCGACCGCTTCTACAAGGCCGACGCGGCCCGCGGACGGTCCGAGGGCAGCGGCCTGGGACTCGCCATCACGATGGAGAACGCGCGCTTGCACGGCGGCACCGTCCACGCGGCCAACGGGCCTTCGGGGGGCGCGGTGTTCACCGTCGAGCTGCCGATCCGGACGCATGAGGAACTGAGCGACGAGCTGGACGGCGTCCAAGGCGGCGAACCGGGCGATGGACAGGGCGACGAGCAGGGTGGGCAGCGCAGCGAGGTCCCGGGGTCGGCGGAGCCCGCCGGGGCGACGGCGGCCGGGCTGCCGGCGGCCGAGCCCGCCCCCGGCCCGCCGGAGCGGGCCGTGCCGAAGACCACGCCGAAGAGCATGCGGAAGGACCGGGCATGAGGATTCGACGGATCGCCGCCGCGGCGGCGCTGCTCGGCGCGCTGAGCGTCTTCGGCACGCTCACCGGCTGCGGCATCGCCTCGACCGACGTCATCGACGCGGGCGAGCCCGCCAGCGGCGTGCAGCCGCCGGGCAGGGCCGCCAACGGGGTCCAGCTCTACTTCCGCTCCCCCACCGGTCTGCGCCCGGTGACCCGTTCCTCCGTTGTCTCGGTCGGGCCGGAGAAGGCCGTCGAGATGCTGCGCGGCGGCCCCAACGGGGCCGAGCGCAAACGCGGTCTGACCACCGAGGTACCGCCCATGAAGGGCGTCGTGAACACCACCGTCCGGGAGAACCGGGTGGACATCTTCATCCCGACGAGCGCGGCGGACCTGTCCGACGCCGCGGTGAGTCAGTTCACCTGCACCGCTGCCAACGCCGATGTCCCCGGCCGCAACCCGGCCGCCAAGGTCGATGTGCGCATCAGCGGCATCGGCTTCCGCCTCGGCCCGCAGCGCTGCGACGGCAGCGACGCCTTCCCCGCCGCGAGCCCCATCCCCTCCGCGCGCTCCGCACGCTGATCTCTCGCGCCCACCAACGACGGCGCGGCAGCGGACTGATCCGCTGCCGCGCCGTCGTGCCACCCAGGTCCGGCGTCCGATGCACCGTCGCCCTGTCGTCGCACTGTCGTCGCACTGTTGGTCGCACTGTTGTTGTGCTGTTTTCGCGCTGTCGGCGCGCTGTGGGCGGGTCCGCCGCGGCCTAGAGGTCGAACTCCTCGGGCTTGATGCCCACGGCGAAGCACGCCTCGCGGACGAGGGCCTGCTCGGTCTTGTCGAAGTCGCCGTCGGCGCCGCCGATGACGATGCCGATCTGGATCACCGCGCGGGCCTCGGTCGGCTTCTTCGCCACCTTGCCGATGGTCTGGAGCACGCCGACCTTGCCGAAGTCGAAGTCGGCCGCCAGCTTGCCCAGGTAGTCGTCGAAGCGACGCTGCAGCTCGTCGGCGGGGAAGTTCTGCAGAACCTCGTTGCTGGTGATCAGGGCGGCGACCCGGCGGCGCTCCGTCGGGTCGATCGTGCCGTCCGCCGCCGCGACGAGCGCGCACATCGCCATGCTGGCGTCACGGAACCCGCCGCTCTTCAGGTCGTTCTTCTTGGCGTCCAGCTGGGTCTGCATCGTCTGCGCGGATTCCTTGATCTTGTCCCACAGAGCCATCTGGCCGTCTCCTCGTTCGTCATGTGCTTTCGGGCGGAGGGACAGCGCCGGGGCGATGCCCCTCCACATGACTTACGGCTCACGGGCCTCACCAGTTCCCGATCGGACGGGTGATCCCACGAGCGGCGGACCTGAGGAGACGATCAGCCGGCCGAGCGGGCGGCGCTCATCCGGCCGAGCTGGTGATGACGGAGAAGACCGCGCCGTGCGCGTCGGCGAGCTGGGCGGAGCGGCCGATGCCCGGCATGTCGCTCGCCGGCATCCGAACCGTGCCGCCGAGCTCCTTGGCTCGGGCCACCGTCGCGTCGCAGTCGGCCACCTCGAAGTACGGCAGCCAGAACGGCTCCGCGCTGAAGGTGCCCTGCTCGCCGAAGAGCGGCGCGATGCCGCCGAACGACTCGGCCTGCCCGCCGCCCGAGGGCGAGAGCATGTGGTACGTCATGCCGGTCATGTCCAGCGTTTCGACGGCCCAGTCGAAGACCGAGCGGTAGAACGCGAGGGCGGCGTCCGGGTCCGGGGTGTGCAGCTCCACCCAGCACAGCGAGCCGGGCTCGGTGACCGTGTCCAGGCCCTTGTTCACACCCGGCTGCCAGACGCAGAACTCGATGCCGGCCGGGTCGGCGAAACCACCCATCCGGCCCAGCTCCATGACGTCGAACGGCTCGAAGCGCACGGACCCGCCCGCCTGCTCGACCGACTTGGCGGTGGCCTCGGCGTCCGGGGTGTGGAAGTACGTCCCCCAGGCGGGCTTCGCGCCCTCCGCGGTGAGCGGACCGACGGCCGCGACCGTCTTCTCGCCGAGCTTGAACAGGCTGTACCCGCCCACCTCGGGCCCGCCCCGCTGGAATTCCCAGCCGAACAGCCCGGAGTAGAAGGCTCCGGTGGCGTCGATGTCAGGGCTGCCGAGGTCGAGCCAGAGCGGGGCTCCGGGGACGTATCGGGTGCTGAGCATGGTGACACTCCTTCGACGGATTTCGGCGGTTCTCGCCGTGGGAGGCCGCTCCCGCACGGTCACGGTGAACCGGTCCTCCCCTGCTGCTCTCATCGTGGCACCGGCCACTGACATCGGGGCGGACGAGTCGCCCGCGGCGCCGCTTTCGAAACACCGCCCCGCCGCGCCCGCCGGCCCGCCGCCGACGACGCGGTACCGACCAATCGGCCCCGCGTGCGCTGCGCACGGCCCCGGGCCGCCTTACTGTCTGATTGAAGATCGCCACAGGGGTGCCGATCGGCGTGTGCGGTCGGCACCCGGGCGGGGCACCCAGCCCACCCGAAACCGGAGGAGCCCCCATGCCGGAGCTGTTCATCGGCGGCCAGTGGACCGCCGCCGTCGACGGTCAGGTGCGTGAGATCCGCTGCCCCGCGGACGGCACCCTGGTCGCGACAGTCGACGAAGCGGGGCCGAAGGACGCCGCCGCGGCGATCGCCGCGGCCCGCGACGCCTTCGACCGCGGCCCCTGGCCCGGCACCTCGGCCGCCGAACGGGGCCGCCTGCTGCTGCGCGTCGCCGACCTGCTGGAGCGCGACAAGGCGGTGTTCGCCCGCGCCGAGTCCCTGGACACCGGGAAGCGGCTGGTCGAGAGCGAATACGACATGGACGACATCGCGAACTGCTTCCGCTACTTCGGCAACCTGGGCGCCTCGGGCGGCACCGACCGGGTCGTCGACACCGGTAACCCGGACACGGACAGCCGAGTGGTGCACGAGCCGGTCGGCGTCTGCGCGCTGATCACCCCGTGGAACTATCCGCTGCTGCAGACCTCCTGGAAGGTCGCCCCGGCGCTCGCGGCGGGCAACACCTTCGTCCTCAAGCCCAGCGAGCTGACCCCGCACACCGCGATCCTGCTGATGGGACTGCTGGCGGAGGCCGGGCTGCCGGACGGCGTCGCCAACCTGGTGCTCGGCGCGGGCCCCACCGCGGGCGCGCCGCTCAGCGAGGACCCGCGGGTGGACATGGTGTCCTTCACCGGCGGCCTCGTCACCGGACGGCGCATCATGGCCGCCGCCGCGCCCACCGTGAAGAAGGTCGCGCTGGAGCTGGGCGGCAAGAACCCCAACATCGTCTTCGCCGACGCCGACTTCGAGACCGCCGTCGACTACGCCCTGATGGCGATCTTCCTGCACTCCGGGCAGGTCTGTTCGGCCGGGGCCCGGCTGCTGGTGCAGGACGAACTGCACGACGCGTTCGTCAAGGAGGTGGTGGTCCGGGCCAAGGCGATCAAGCTCGGCGGCCCGTTCGACGAACACGCCCGCACCGGCCCGCTGATCTCCGCCGCGCACCGCGACAAGGTCGAGGCGTACGTGGCCGCGGGCCTCGACGAGGGCGCGGTGCTGCGCTGCGGCGGCGTCCGCCCCGACGACCCGGCGTTGCGGAACGGCTTCTACTACCCGCCGACCGTGCTCGACGAGTGCACCCCGGAGATGTCCGTGGTGCAGGACGAGTCGTTCGGCCCGGTGCTCACCGTCGAGCGGTTCCGGGACGAGGACGAGGCCGTGGCGCTCGCCAACGACACGGTCTACGGCCTGGCCGGAGCGGTCTGGACGCGGGACGGCGGCCGGGCGCACCGGGTCGCCGCCCGGCTGCGGGCGGGCACCGTGTGGATCAACGATTTCCATCCCTACGTACCACAAGCGGAATGGGGCGGCATGAAACAGTCCGGCTTCGGCCGTGAGCTGGGACCGGCCGGACTGGCCGAGTACCAGGAGGCCAAGCACATCTGGCGCAATGTGGCGACGCGACCGCAGAGGTGGTTCGAATGAGGTGGTGGGGGCGGAGCGCCGCCGAGGAGACAGACGACCACGAGCACCACGAGCACCACGAGCACCACCTTCACCTCCCCCACCTCCCCGGCCACGGCCACGACGACGCCCGGCTCGCCGAGCTCGGCTACCGCCCGGGGCTCAAGCGCACCCTCGGCAACTTCCACACCTTCGCCGCCGGGATCAGCTACATCTCGATCCTGACCGGCACCTTCCAGCTGTTCTACTTCGGCGTCAGCTTCGGCGGTCCCGCCTACTGGTGGTCCTGGCCGATGGTCTTCTGCGGCCAGCTGATGGTGGCCCTCTGTTTCTGCGAACTGGCCGCCCGCTACCCGGTCGCCGGATCGATCTACAACTGGGCCAAACAGCTCGGCGGTCCGCACATCGGCTGGCTGGGCGGCTGGATCATGGTGACCGCCACCATGGTCTCGCTGGCGGCCGTGGCCCTCGCGTACCAGATCACGCTGCCGCAGATTTCCTCGACGTACCAGTTCATCGGGGACGGCACCGGGAAGACGGACGCGGCGGCCAACGCCGTACTGCTCGGCTCCGTGCTCATCCTCTTCACCACCGTGGTCAACGCCTTCGGGGTCAAGCTGATGGCCCGGATCAACTCCGCCGGCGTCATGATCGAACTCGTCGCCGCCGTCGCGCTGATCGTGCTGCTGGCCGCGCACGTCACCCGCGGTCCCAGCGCGCTGACCGAGACCCAAGGGCTGGGCAGCGGCCAGTCGCTCGGCTACTTCGGCGCCTTCCTGACCGCCTCGCTCGCCTCGGCGTACGTGATGTACGGCTTCGACACCGCGTCGTCACTCGGCGAGGAGTCCGTGAACCCCAGCCACAACGCGCCGCGCGCGATCCTGCGGGCGCTCGTCGCCTCCTTCCTCATCGGCGGGCTGATCCTGCTCTTCGCGCTGCTGGCCGTGCCTGACCTGCAGGCCAAGGAGCTGTCCGCGGACGGCCTGCAGTACGTGGTGATCAGCACGCTCGGCTCGACCATCGGCGAGATCGTGCTGTGGTGCGTGGTCGTCGCGATCACCGTCTGCGCGCTGGCGGTGCACGCGGCCGGCATCCGGCTGGCGTTCGCCATGGCCCGCGACAACTGCCTGCCCGCGTCCTCGCTGCTCGCCCGGATCAGCCCGCGGTTCAAGACTCCGGTGCTGCCCGCGGTCGTCATCGGCCTCGTCGGTGTCGCCATCCTGCTGATCAACATCAACCAGCCGCAGATCTTCTCGGTGATCACCAGCATCGCGATCATCATGATCTACGTGGCCTATCTGCTGGTCACCGCGCCCATGCTGGTACGACGGCTGCGCGGCACCTGGCAGCCCGCCGAAGGCCGGTTCTCGCTCGGCAGATTCGGGCTGCCGGTCAACATCCTCGCCGTACTGTGGGGCGGCGCGATGTCCCTCAACCTCGCCTGGCCGCGCGCCGAGGTGTACAACGCGACCGGACCGCAGCACTGGTACCTGCGCTGGGGGGCGTTCGTCTTCGTCGGCATCGTCGCGCTCGGCGGCTTCGCCTACTACTGGTTCGTACAGCGGCACCGCATCGGTGTACTGGCCGAGCACCGCCACGAGCCGCCCGCACCGCCGCCGCCCGAGCCGTAGCCCCCCGCCCGCGTGCGGCTTCCACCCCCTGATCCCCCTCACCCGGCCTCATCCAGGAGACGCGATGCCCGCAGCCAGTCCCGTTCGCGAGTTCGACTACGTGGTGGTCGGCGGCGGTACGGCCGGAGCCGTCGTGGCCGCGCGGCTGACCGAGGACCCGGACGTCAGCGTCTGCGTGCTGGAGGCAGGCCCCTCGGACGCCGGCGACGACAACATCCTGCGGCTCGACCGGTGGATGGCGCTGCTGGAGTCCGGCTACGACTGGGACTACCCGGTGGAGCCGCAGGAGAACGGCAACAGCTTCATGCGGCACGCCCGCGCCAAGGTGCTCGGCGGCTGCTCCTCGCACAACTCCTGCATCGCCTTCTGGGCCCCGGCCGAGGACCTCGACGAGTGGGGCGCGCTGGGCTGTACGGGCTGGAGCGCGGCGGACTGCTTCCCGCTCTACCAGCGGCTGGAGACCAACGACGCGCCCGGCGGCCACCACGGCCGCTCGGGCCCGGTGACCATCCGCACCGTGCCGCCCAAGGACCCCTGCGGCACGGCCCTGTTGGCGGCCTGCGCGGCGGCGGGCATCCCCACCACACCGTTCAACACCGGCACCACGGTGGTGCGCGGCGCGCACTGGTTCCAGATCAACGCCCGTGAGGACGGCACCCGTTCCTCCGCCTCGGTGTCGTATCTGCACCCGATCCTCGGCAAGCGGTCGAACCTGGAGGTCCGGACGGGCCTCCAGGCGAAGCGGCTGCTGTTCGACACCGATCAGCACTGCGTCGGCGTCGAGTACCTGGAGCCGGATACCGTGCACACCGGGCAGGTGCGCGCCCGCCGCGAGGTGATCGTCTCCTGCGGCTCCATCGACTCCCCGAAGCTGCTGATGCTCTCCGGTATCGGCCCGGCCGGGCACCTGCGGGACACCGGAGTGGACGTACGGGTGGACTCCCCCGGCGTCGGCTCGCACCTCCAGGACCATCCGGAGGGCGTGATCATGTGGGAGGCGAAGCAGCCCATGATCACCTCGTCCACCCAGTGGTGGGAGATCGGCATCTTCGCCGACACCCGGCCGGGCCTCGACCGGCCGGACCTGATGTTCCACTACGGCTCGGTGCCCTTCGACCTGAACACCTACCGGCGCGGCTACCCGACCTCGGACAACGCGTTCTGCCTCACCCCCAACGTCACCCGGGCCCGGTCGCTGGGCACGGTCCGGCTGCGGACCCGCGACTTCCGGGACAAGCCCAAGGTCGACCCGCGCTACTTCACCGACGAACACGACATCCGGGTGATGACCCACGGGCTGCGGCTCGCGCGGGAGATCACCTCGCAGGCCCCGATGGCCGACTGGGCCGGCCCGGAACTCGCCCCCGGCCCCGGCGCCCGCACCGACGCGGAGCTGCTGGACTACATCCGCGAGACCCACAACACCGTCTACCACCCGGCGGGCACGGTGCGGATGGGCGCGGTGAACGACCCGGCGTCGCCGCTCGACCCGCAGCTGCGGGTCAAGGGCGTCACGGGGTTGCGGGTCGCCGACGCGTCGGTGATGCCGTTCCTGCCGTCGGTGAACCCGTGCATCACGACGATGATGATCGGCGAGAAGTGCGCGGACATGATCCGTGACCTCAGTGGTTGACCGGGCCGCCGGTGGAGGGTTGTCCTCAATCTCCCCCAGCCTTCGGCCGGGAGGTGCCCCCAACGATTGAGGACAACGCGCGGGCCCGAAGAGCGCGTAACCCCAAAGACCCCGGGCCCCTCCTGCCCGGAGTGGGACGAGCGGCTCACCGTGATCGTCGGCACCGTCGACACCGGTGTCCCCAACCGCGTCACCGGCAACCGCTGCACCATCAACGAGCTGATCGAGGACGAGAAGGACTGGACGTCCCACGCCCTCTTCCTCAAGCACGTCAAGAAGGTCGTGGACGGCCTCTTCGACGCCGGAGTGCTCGACCAGCGCGAGCGCGAGGCCGTCAACCAGGCGGCCAAGCAGTCCGGCATCGGCAAGCCCGGCCAGAACCAGGGGTACCGCGACCTCTTCGACGGCACGAAGAAGACCTTCGACAAGTGGCAGCACGTCGGCGGCGGGGCCTTCGGCCTCAATGACGACGCCACGATGACCAGCAGCAACAGCGTCGACGGCATGGGCATGCTGTGGTTCCCGGAGCGGAAGTACGACGACTTCTCGCTGAAGCTCCAGTTCCGCGACGACGCCCCCGGCACGGGCAACGCCAACAGCGGCGTCTTCGTCCGCTTCCCGAATGTGCACGATCACCCGGAGAAGCCCCGCCCGGAGTGGGTGGCGATCAACTACGGCCACGAGGTGCAGATCCTCGACCGCCCCGACGGTGACATGTACAAAACCGGCTCGATCTACGGCTTCGACCGGGTCGGCCTGGCCGGCGCGGGCGCGACCGAGAAGGGCACCTGGAACGACTACGAGATCCGCGTGGTCGGCCAGCACTACTCGATCCTGCGCAACGGCGTCCTGATCAACGAGTTCGAGAACACCGGCGGCCAGCAATTCTCCCCGCCGCGCAACGGCGACCCGGGTACCGACGGCCGCCGCTTCGCCTCCGGCTACATCGGTCTGCAGACCCACAGCACGACCGATGTGGTCTCGTACCGCGACATCCGGATCAAGGAGCTGTAGCGGTCGAGGACCCGCAGCAGCCGGAGGGAACGTAGGTGACACAGGTGAGGCCCCGGTTCGCCGGGGCCTCACTCGTGCCCGCTTCAGCCCCCATGACCCCCATGGCCGCCGTCATGCCCGCCGTGCCCCGCGCCGTGGTCGAACTTCAGCGCTTCCTTCGGCAGTACGACGAAGGGCCGCATCATGCCCATGTCCTCGTGCTCCAGCAGATGGCAGTGGTACATGAACCGCCCGTACGCTCCGTCGAACCGCCCGATGACCCGCAGCAGTTGCCCCGGCGGGACGCGGAACACGTCCTTCCAGCCCCGCTCGTTCGGAGCGAGCGGGATCGGCTTCGCCGGGTCGTACTCGACGGGGGCGACCGTGCCGCCGAGCTGTGGGTCGAAGCCGTCGGCGCGGTACGCGTCCCGGCTCATCAGCTGGAAGTCGGCCAGGTGGATGTGCATCGGATGGACCGGGCCGCCGAGGTTGAGGAAGCTCCACTGTTCGAAGCTGCCCTCGCCGATGGTGATGCCCAGGCCGTCGTTGAAGGTCCGGGCGATCCGCCGGTAGGTCTTCAACTCGCCGTTGGCGTCGTGGACTTGGATGACGCCCTCCGTCGGAACCGTCACCCCGGAGTCCTCGACCTCGGCCATCTCCCAGATCTCCGGGTGGCCGCCGCCGCCGACCGTGCCCGGCGGGGTCAGCACGATCAGCCGGTGCCCGTGCTCGGTGTGCGCGTGATCGATCCGCCGGAAGGACCCCGAGAGGACCTCGGGCAGCACAAAGCCGTCCGGGCGCCCCTTCGCGCCGACCCGGAACTCCATCACCTGCGGGTACGGCACGTTGTTGACCGCGTCGGGCACGCCCGGCGGCTGCCCCCTGCCCTTGTTGACCAGCCGGACCCGCCGCCCGGCCAGCGCCCGGAAGTCGATCAGCAGGTCCATCCGCTCGGCCGGCGCGATGGTGAGCGTCGGCAGCGACGCGTCGAAGTCGACCGGCACCGGGGTGGGCAACAGCCCGCCGTCGCTGCCGATCTGGTGGAGCGCCCCCGTCACCGGGTTGTCGTCCTCGTCCACCAGCACCAGGTCGTAGATCCGGGCGTTGGAGGCGTTGACGAGCCGGAAGCGGTACCAAGCGTCATCCACGTCCAGATACGGCCAGATGGTGCCGTTGACCGTGCTGTACGGGCCGGTGACCGGCGTCGTCACCGGTTTGCCCGTCTCCGGGTGCTTCGGGACGACGATGACCGTCTTGTGCAGCAGCCGGCCGTTCAGCCGCCCGTCCTCGTCGGTGTCCAGGTTGCGGTCGGCGAGGATCAGCGGTATCTCCCGTGCGCCGGCGGGCAGTTGGAGAGCGTCCTCCTCGTCGTCGCGGATCAGGTAGGTGCCGACCAGCCCGCTGTAGACGTTCCACCGGGTGATGTTCATGGCGTGGTCGTGGTACCACCACTGCACCGCCTGGTGGTCGTTCGGGTACTCGCTGAGCTGCGCGTCCCCGTACCCGACCGCGTTGTCCGCCCAGCCGTCGCTGCCGCCGCCGGTCTGTGCGCCGTGCAGATGCGTGACCGTCCAGGAGGGCAGCGCGGCCACGTCCGGATTGGGTTCGGCGCCCCCGCGCCCCGGCTCGGCGGTCGCGGGCGGCGTGCCCGGCGCCCGTACCGGCACCTCGACGGCGGTGACCGGGTACTCCCCCGCCGGAATACGGTTCGTCCAGGCGATCCTGATCCGCTGCCCGCGCCGCACCTCGATGGTCGGCCCGGGAACGGTCCCGTTGTAGCCCCACATCAGGGTCGGCGGAAGCTGCGTGTGCATCCGGACCCAGGTGGGCCGCAGCGCGATCTCGGTCTCCTGGAGCACGTCCGCCGAATCCGGCCGCAGTACTGGCGGAACGGTCAGCGGGTCGACGAACGGAATGAGTTCGCCGCCCGCGCGGACCGCGTCGGCGATTTTCTTGGTGATCTCTTCGGTGAACTCTTCACGGAACTCTTCGGTGATCTCGGACAAGGCCTCTGTCCCCCGTGTTCTCTCGTGCGTGTTCTCTCGTGACCTCTCATAAAGAGAGACCCATAAGGAGGTGACGAAGTTCAGCCTCCGGAAGAACTGACCGAAAACCACTGATCGCGCGCTCACATCCCGCCAACCCAGCGGCCGGTGGGGAGAACTGTGCGCGTGGGCCCGCCAGCGCCTTCCGAGTCGGAGGAGGCGACCGTATGCTCCTGCACCGATAAGGAAGTTACCGTCGGTAAAGGGGCAGGGGCATGGATCGCACGGGAGACACGAGCGACAAGAGCAACACGCGGCGCAGCTTCGTAGCGGGGGCCACAGCGATCGGCGCGACGGTCGGCGGGATGGCACTGGGTACGGGACCGGCGGCGGCAGCGGGGCACGGCGGCGCGGCGAACCACGCCCGATCCGCACAGGCGCAGGGACAGGGACAGGCGCAGGGGGCGAGCCAATCCGTACCGCCCGGCCAGACCGTCGCCATCCTGGGCGGCGGGGTCGCCGGTCTCACGGCGGCGCACGAGCTGATCGAACGGGGATTCCGGGTCACGGTGTACGAACGCAGAGCGCTGGGCGGCAAGGCGCGCAGCATGGACGTGCCCGGCAGCGCGAAAGGCAGCCGAAAGCCGCTGCCGGCCGAGCACGGCTTCCGCTTCATTCCCGGCATCTATCACAATCTGCCGGACACCTTGCGCCGGATTCCGTTTCCCGGCAATGCGAACGGGGTGCACGACAATCTGGTGGCGCCGCGCGAAATGATGTTCGCGCGGACCGGCCGCGAGGACATCCGGATGCCGATCCCCTGGCCCGGAAACAAACCGGCGCGGCTGACCCTCGACGAGATCCGGCGGGCGCTGACCGCGCTGCTCGACACGGTCAGGCATTTGCCGGCGCACGAGGCCGCGTACTTCGTGAACCGCGCCGTCGTCTTCCTCACCAGCTGCGACGAGCGGCGCGACGGACAGTGGGAGCGCACCCCGTGGTGGGACTTCACCCGGGCCGCGCAGATGTCCGAGATGTATCAGCGCATCCTCGTCATCGGCGTCACCCGCAACATCGTCGCGACGAAGGCGGAGCAGGCCAGCACGCGCACCGTGGGGACGCTGGGCGAGGCGCTCGTCTTCAACCTCCTGGGCCGGGGCGCGGACGGGCCGCCGGACCGGATTCTGAACGCGCCGACCAACGAGGCGTGGATCGATCCGTGGGTGGATCACCTCAGGGGTCTGGGCGTCGAGTTCCGGATCGGCTGGACCGTACGCGAGGTGAAGATGGGGTCCGGGCGGGTCTCCGGTGTGACGATCGAAGACCCGGACGAGAAACAGCAGTTGGTGACCGCGGACCACTACATCTCCGCGCTCCCGGTGGAGCACGCCCGCCGCACCTGGAGCCCGGAGCTGCGGGCCGCCGACCCGCAGCTGGGGCGCTGCGACAAGCTGCGGACCGACTGGATGACGGGCATTCAGTTCTACCTGACCGAGCCGACGCCCATCCTGCACGGACACCTCAACTGCATAGACTCGCCCTGGTCGTTGACCGCCATTGCCCAGGCCCAGCACTGGCCCGGACGCGACTTCGCCGCCGACTACGGCGACGGCTCGGCGGCGGACTGCCTGTCGGCGGACATCTCCGAGTGGGACAAGCCCGGCATCCTGTACGGGAAGACGGCCAAGCAGTGCACGCGCGAGGAGGTCGCCCGCGAGGTGTGGGCGCAGCTCAAGGCGGCGCTCAACGACACGGGCAAGACGGTCCTCAGCGACGGCAGCCTGCACTCGTGGTTCCTCGACCCGGGCGTGGACGGTCTCGGCACGCCTAACCCGACCAACGAGGACGAGCTGCTCATCCACCCGGTGGGCACCCTCTACAACCGGCCGACGGCAGCGACCAGAATCCCCAACTTCTTCCTGTCCGGCGACTACATCACGGTCGACATCGACCTCGCGACGATGGAGGGCGCCAACGCCTCGGCCCGGCAGGCCGTCAACGCACTGCTGGACGGCCTCGACTCGGACGCGCCCCGCTGCACGGTCACTCCGCTCCACCGCCCCAAGGAGATCGAAGCCCTCAAGCGCAATGACCGCTTCCGCTACCGGCTGGGCCTGCCGAACGCGTTCGACCTGGGCTGACCACCAGGACTGACCGCGCCCGATCAGCCACACAGACACCACAGACAGGGGAGCCGACGGGGCCCGGCCCGCCAAGCCGGATAATGGGGTCATGTCCACCGAGCCCGGCCCCGCCCCGTCCGCCGCCACCCGTCACGCGGTCGCCGACGCGGTGGCGTATCTGACCGGACACTGGTCGATCGAGCGGACCCTGCTGGACATGCGCACCGGCTCGGCGGGCCGCTTCCGGGGCACGGCGGAGTTCCGGCCCTCCGAGGAGGACGGCTCTCTGCTGCACATCGAGGAAGGCGAGCTGCTGTGGGACGGGACGGTCAGCCGGGTCGGCCGCACGCTGCACCTGTCGCCCCGGCCGGACGGCACCGCCGACGTCACCTTCGCCGACGGCCGCCCTTTCCACGACCTGGACCTGCGTACCGGCCAGTGGACCACCGACCACCCCTGCGCCGAGGACCGCTACGAGGGAACGTTCACCGTCGCCTCCGCGCGCGAGTGGCACCTGCGATGGCGAGTGAGCGGTCCGGCCAAGACGCAGCTGCTGCGCTCGGTCTACCGCAGGCGCGGCTAGGTCGGCACGTGGCGAGGGGGCGGCATCCCGTCGGGTGCAGCCCCCTCCATCTGCCTCGTGCCCTGCGGATCAGCAGCCCGCCGCGTACGTGACGAACGCCGCCCACTGCCGGAACCACGACGCCAGCCCGGTCCGCCGCGTCAGATGGCGTGCCGCAGCCCGCAACACCCCTCCGCAGTCGAGCAGTTCCTCGCCGCGCTCGACGAGATCCCTGGGCGGGAAGCGCCGCCCCTGCTCGATCGAGGCGACGTAGTGGGTGGAGTACTGCACCATCGGCGAGAACTCCTCCTGGGTCATCCCCGCCCTGTCCCGCAGCGCTTTGAGTACCGCTCCGAACGTCCTGAGCGCGTCCGACGTTTCCGGTTCACCGCTGTGACCCGCCATACGAGGCCCCCCTGCACCCTTGCTCTCACTCAACTCACCCATGATCACGCTCCGTTATGGAGGATGTCCAAGCGGTGAGCCCGTACACGGCGGGCTGTACGACCGTCCTCCCTGGTCACGCCAGAGCCGTCAACGCCCCGTCGCAGTTGCGCACCCGGCGGCGGGGCGAGGCGGCGTCTTGCGGGGAGCCTCCGCCGCTCAGCCGGCTGCGCCCTGACGCGCCCCTTGAGATCGAGGATCTCCTGCGGGGGATGCTGGCGAAGGACTCCGAACAGCGGCTGGCGGCATCAGCGGTCTACGAGGCGCTGCTGCCGTGGGCCCATAAGGGGTTCGCGAAGGGGAGCCCGCATCTGTTGACGGCAGACGGTCTGGAGCTCGACCCCTGCCTGCCGTTCAGCCGCCCGTTCGGAGGATCGGCGCGCCGCGGTGCGACGGCGGCCGTGGCGTACACCCCGACAGTGGTCGATCAGCCCGTACCGTCGGCCGCGGCCGCGGCTGCTCCCGCGCCGCTCACCGACGCGGAAGCCGACGAGGCCGCCGGCCGCGCCGAACAGCTCGTCGGAGACGGGCAGTTCGCTCAGGCCGCCGACATTCTGGCGGCTGCTCTGGCAAGGGCTGTGGACGCTGTACAGGTGGAGGATCTGAGCTTGTCCCTGGCACACGTGAAATTCGTCGCGGGAGCACACCGCGAGGCAGCGGAACTCTTCGAGGCCGCCATCGCCGCGTTCACGGATCGCTACGGCGCCGACGACGCCGAGGCCCAGCGGTGCCGCTACTACGCGGCCCAGAGCCGTATGGAACTCCGAGAGTCCACCGCCGCCCTCATCGCCTTCAACGCGTACGCGACGAGCGAACCGGACCCTGACGACCCGGCGTCCGTCACGCTCCACCTCGACGCGCTCGCCCAGATCATGCGCCTGCACGCCGGCGCGGAGCACTCCCCGGCGGCACGGTCCGCCGCGATCACACTGCGGTCCGCCACTGTGCGCCACCTGGGATCCAACGCTCCGGAACTCGCCGAGGTCGATGGATTCATCAGCCGTCTGGGACGGTTCCAACGCTAGGGCCCCTCCCGGCGAGCTGCGACTCCGATCGCATCCGTCTCTACCGGCTCGCCGGACGCTTCTCCCAGGCCGCGGCGAAGGCGGCGACCGGGTCCGCGTCGGCCGGGGCACACGGCCACCACTCGCCGTCCTGCCGCACGTACGGGTACCAGCGGCGGTCCGGGCCGTAGCGCAGTTGAATGCCGGTGCCGCCGAGGGTGAGGCGGTTGCGCCAAGCCTTCAGTGCCACGGCGTCCCGCGCCATGTCCGTCAGAGCGCCGGTCACCGCGGTGCGGGCGGCGGCCGGCGCCGAGGGATCCGGTGTGCTGGGCTCCTCCGCGACGATGACGCCGGTGGCTCCGCCGTACCGCCAGGCCCTGGTGAGCCGGGCGAATTCCACCGGGCGCAGTCCCGTCCCCTGTTGCAGCCCGTGGAACCACTCAAGGCCGCGGTCGCTCGCGGCGATGCGCACCGCGTCCTGGCGCTGGGTGAGCGCGAGGGAGCTGAAGTCACCGGCGAGGACGCGCTGGGCGCGGGCCGCGGCGTCTGCGGTGAGGCCTTCGAGGTCTGCCGCGGCGAGGCCCGAGGAGAGCGGCGGGTCGACCGGCAGGCCTGGCGCGCGTACCGCGGGCCCGGGTGGTTCCGGCAAGCTGCGCGTCTCCTCGGCCCAGCGGGCGTACGCGGCGGCCGCCGGCACCCCGGCGGGGGCCTGTCCGGCGGCGGGGCGGTCGGCGGTGCGGCGGGTACGGAGCTCGGCGAAGATCCGTTCCCGGGTGCGGCCGCGCAGCGCGAAGAGGACGAAGGGGTCGTCGTCGATGCGGGAGGCGATCGCGTAGCACAGGGCGGCTGCGTGCTTGCAGGGGTACCCCCAGTCGGGGCAGGAGCACTCCGGGTCGAGTTCGGTGGGCTTCGGCAGCAGCGGGACGCCCGCTCCGCGGGCGTCCTCGACGAGGTCTGCGGGCAGTTCGCCGTCGAGCAGGGCGGCCACCCGGCCGGCGCGGGCGGCGATCGCGTCGAGCAGCGCCTCCCATTGAGAGTCCGTCAGGACGGGGAGATGCACCGAGGAGCGGTACGGGCGGGGGCGGCTGCCCTGTACCGGGGCCTTGATCCGGCCCGGGGCGACGGCGATCTCGCCGACCATGCCTTTGCGTGCGTAGGTGCGTCCGCGGGAGAGCCGGCCGGAGTCGAGGGTGGAGTCCTCCAGCGCGGCGACCCATGCCTGGCCCCACCACGTGGCGGCGAAGGCGCGCTTGCCGCGCGCGGGGGCGCGGCCGGAGGGGGAGCCTCCCACGCCGGAGGGTGTGCGGGAAGGGCTCATGACTGCCTCCGCAGCGCCACGAGTTCGGCG
This sequence comes from Streptomyces sp. H27-D2, assembly GCF_035828615.1. Classification (NCBI taxonomy): domain Bacteria; kingdom Bacillati; phylum Actinomycetota; class Actinomycetes; order Kitasatosporales; family Streptomycetaceae; genus Streptomyces; species Streptomyces sp. H27-D2. The sequence continues at coordinate 61,987 of NZ_JAYMZR010000031.1, forward strand.
AGATCGTCGTCGCCGAGTTCGGTGAGCCGGGCCTCGCCGGAGCCGACCACCGACTCGGCCAGGGCGCGCTTGCTGTCCAGCAGCTTCGTCACCTTGTCCTCCACGGTGCCTTCGGTGATGAGCTTGTGGACCTGCACCGGGCGGTCCTGCCCGATGCGGTAGGCGCGGTCGGTGGCCTGGTCCTCGACGGCCGGGTTCCACCAGCGGTCGTAGTGCACGACATGGGTGGCGCGGGTGAGGTTGAGCCCGGTGCCGGCCGCCTTGAGCGAGAGCAGGAAGACGGGGGCCCTGCCCTCCTGGAATGCGGCGACCATCTCCTCGCGGCGGGCCACGGGCGTACCGCCGTGCAGGAACAACGGTGTCATGCCGCGCTCGGTCAGATGGCGTTCGATGAGTCTGGCCATCGCCGTGTACTGGGTGAAGACCAGCACCGCTTCGCCCTCCGCGGTGATGGTCTCCAGGAGCTCGTCGAGGATTTCGAGCTTTCCGGAGCGGCCGGTGAGCGGGCCGGACTGGCGCAGATACTGGGCGGGATGGTTGCAGATCTGCTTGAGCGCCGTGAGCAGTTTCAGGACCAGTCCGCGCCGGGCGATGCCCTCGCTCTCCCGGATGCGTTCCATCGTCTCGCGCACCACCGCTTCGTACAGCGATGCCTGTTCGGTGGTGAGGGAGACGATCCGGTCGGTCTCGGTCTTGACGGGAAGTTCGGGGGCGATGCCGGGGTCGGACTTCTTGCGGCGCAGCAGGAAGGGGCGTACGAGACGGGACAGCCGCTCGGCGGCTTCGGGATCTTCGCCGGACTCGATGGCGCGGGCGTGCCGTTCACGGAAGGCGGGAAGGGAGCCCAGCAGTCCGGGGGTGGTCCAGTCGAGCAGCGCCCACAGTTCCGAGAGGTTGTTCTCGACGGGGGTGCCGGTGAGGGCGACGCGGGCCCTGCCGGGCAGGGCCCGCAGTTCGCGGGCGGTGGTGCTGTAGGGGTTCTTGACGTGCTGGGCCTCGTCGGCCGTGACCAGGCCCCAGTCGACCTCGGCGAGGCGCTCCCGGTCGCGGCGCAGCACCCCGTAGGTGACCAGGACGATCTCGTCGGGGGCGAGGTCGTCGAGGTGGCGCTCGCCGCCGTGGTAACGGCGGACGGGGGTGCCCGGGGCGAACTTCTCGGCCTCGCGCTGCCAGTTGCCGAGCAGGGACGCGGGGCAGACCACCAGGGTGGGTCCGGCTGCCTGGGGGTCGGTCTGCCGGTGCAGATGGAGGGCGAGCAGGGAGACGGTCTTGCCCAGGCCCATATCGTCGGCGAGGCAGCCGCCGAGGCCCAGTTCGCACATCTCGGCGAGCCAGGCGAGGCCGCGGCGCTGGTAGTCGCGCAGGGTGGCCTTGAGGGCGGCGGGCTGTTCGGCGGGGGTACGGGACTCGGGGTCGCGGATGCGGGCGACGAGTTCGCCGAGCGCGCCCACCGCCTCGCACGGGACGCTCTCGCCGTCGGACTCGGCCTGCCCGGTGAGGGCCGCGGTGAGGGCCTCCATCGGAGTCAGTGCTTCCATACGGCGCCGCTTGGCGCGGGCCACCAGTTTCGGGTCGGCGATCACCCACTGGTCGCGCAGCCGGATCAGCGGGCGGCGGGTCTCCGCCAGGGTGTCCATCTCGGCGTCGGTGAGCGGATCGCCGCCGAGCGAGAGCTGCCAGCGGAAGTCCAGCAGACTGTCGGCGTCCAGCAGGCCGCCGGCGGCGCTGCCCGGCGCGGTGTACCGGCCGATCTCGGCCCGGGCGGTGAGCGCCTTGACGAGTTCGCGCGGCCAGTGCACGGCGAGACCCGCGGCGCTCAGCGCGTCGGTGGCATCACCCAGCAGTTCCAGGGCTTCGTCGTCGGTCAGCCGCAGCTGGTCGGGAGTGGCGTCCTGGAGCAGCCGCCCCAGCGGCGGCCAGGCGCGGGCGCCGCGGCGCAGGGCCAGCAGCGTCTCGGTCTCGGCGCGCGGCCCGAGGAGGCGTTCGACGGCCGCGGGGTCGGACCATGCCTGTCCGGCCTCCACGACCAGGGCGGGGTCATGGGCGGTGTGCAGCTGGAGTACGGCGCGGAACTGCTTGCGGCGGCCCTCCGGCGGATCCACCCGCAGCGACACCGTGACATCGGCGGCGAGCGCCGCGTCGGTCTCCTCCGCCCACTCCCGCAGGGCGGGCAGCGGTCGGGCTTCACGCCAGGCGTACGGCAGGTCACCGGCGGCGAGCGGAGCGGCCGGGGTGCGGGCGAGAGTGTCGGCGACGGCGTCGCAGAACTCGCGGACCAGCACAGCCGGTTCGACGATGCGCACCGGGGCGGGGCCCTGCTGGGGCAGGCAGTGGGCGTGCGGCGGGAAGGCCGTGGCGAGTTCGCCGAGCGCCCGGTGGTGCGCCGCGTCGAAGGGGCCGGCGCGCCAGGTATCGTACGCCTCGGTGGTGAGCCCCGGGTAGAGGCGGCCGTCGGCGAGCAGCCGCAGCGCGAATCCGGCGGCCGCGGCCCAGGCCGCGGCGGAAGGGTGTGCCCCGGTGGCCTGCAGCAGTGCGGGTACGGCCACGGCGACCGGCAGCGCCCAGCCGTCGACCGTACGCCTGCGCGCGCCGCGTCCGTGCGGCAGAACCAGCTCGGCGGAGCTCGCCGCGATGCCCTCCGGGGGGCCGTCCTGCGGGGAGGGGCCGACGTCGGTGGGGCGCCACAGGAGCAGCCGTCCGTGCCGCGCGGGCTCCTCGGACAGGAAGACGGCGGCCCAGCCGCCGTCCAGCAGGGCTACCGCCCAGTCGACCGCCTTGGGGTCGGCGAGCGGCGGCAGCTCCCGGGCCCGGGCCCGGGCAGGAGCCGTACCCCTGATGATGACGCGGGCCATACCGGACGTGTTCCCTCCCCTGATTACTTTGCAGCTACTACGTACGCACGCACGTCACTCCAGCACGGACAACGCCGGCCAGGCGAACCCAGGCCAGGGCTTCACCGGCGGGAGCGGGCTTTCTTCGCAGTCGAACATCGACCGCACCGGATCGACGATCCGGCACTGGCCGCGTGCAGAACTCCAGGTCCCGGTCCATGCTCCCGCCCTGCCGCCCCCGTGGCAAACCTGTGCGGGCTGCATGGTGTGAACGGGCTGTCAGTCCGCCCGGCGGCCCAGCTCGTCCCACGCACAGGGCTGTTCGGGGACTTGGGGCAGGCGCTTCCCATCGGCGCTACCGCCGAGGTTGCCGTCAAGAGTGACACGCGGAGACGGCCGTTGTCCGGCGATCACCGGATTTTCCGCCTGTTCCGGGGACACTTCCCAGGTGGAACCCCACATCTCGCCAACTGGGGAACCTGGCACATCATGCTGCGTCTCCGAAGGCAGTGCTGCCACTGAAGACCGCACCGACGCCGCCCCGGATGCCCCGCCCTCAGTCCGTCAGCCCCCTCACCCCGTCAGCCCCGCTCGATGCGCGACGGCGGTGGCCTCGCCCCGCGAACTCACCCCGAGCTTGCCGAAGATGTTCGCCACATGGAACTTCACCGTCGACTCGGTGATGTGCAGCGACTGGGCGATGTCGCGGTTGCGGCGGCCCCGGGCCAGCTCCCCCAGGACCTCGTACTCGCGCGGGTGCAGGTCGGCCACCGGGTTCGCCGCGATGCCGGCGGCGGCCCCCAGCGGGAGGGTGACGGTGATGGTGGTGCCCCAGCCGGGGACGGCGTCCAGGTCCAGGCTGCCGTCGAGGGCGGTGAGGCGCTCGGTGATCCGGTGCACCGCCAGCGCCTCGCGCTGCAACGCGCCGGGCCCGTCGTCGCGCACGCTGACCCGCAGGTCGTCCCGGTCCAACTGCCAGCCGACGTGCACCCGGTGCACCTCGTCCTGCTCCAGCATCGCCAGCACCGAGGCCCGTACGGCAGCCCGCGCCGCGTGCGCGGTGTCGGCGGGCACGGTCCGCTGCGCGTCGGGGGCGCGCAGGTCCAGCCGCACCGAACTGTGGCGCAGCAGCGGCTTGAGTTCGTCGGCGAGCCGGGCGAACGCCTTGTCGGCCGGCTCCTCGCTGAGTTCGCGGTCCAGATCGGCTCCCGCGCGCAGTTCGATCATCGCGGCGACGGCGAGGTCCATCGCGCCGCGCCGGGCGGCCTCGTCGTCGAGGCTGTTCGCGCGCAGCGTGCCGAGGATCGCGGACAGCGCCGAGGTGTGGGCGTCGGTCAGCTCCGCGATGACCCGTGCCCGCGCGCCGGCCGCCGCGCGGGAGGTGGCGGCCTGCCCAGGCGTGGCTTCGGCCATCCGGCGACCTGAGTGGACGGTGACCAGGTCCCACAGTCGCTGCAACACCGTGAGCACCTGCTCGGAGAGCGGGCCCGCGTCGCTGCGGACGACGACCAGCAGGGCCCCGCTGCTGCCCTCGGGAGCGGAGGCCACCGCGAGGACCGGGCGGGTGGCGCCCGCCAGCACGGCTTCGCCCTGCCAGGGCCGACCGACCGGGATCAGCCCTTCCAGCCGGCCCAGCTCCGCACTGGTGATCTTCTCCGCCACGCCGGGCTCCCCCGAAGCCTTCATCGGCGAGTGCGCGCAGTTGCCGGTCAGTTCGGCGACGGCCCGGTGCGGGGCGAGGTCGGCGATGGCGTCCGAGAGGCGGGGAAGAATCTGCGGCAGCGGGGCGCGCAGCACCGTGATCGCGCTGGCGAGAACGTCTTCGGGGGCGGACCAACCATGCGCTTCCATGCCTTCACGATAGACACTCCGCCACCCCTGCGGGCTATTCGTTCGGCCAGGCAGGACTGGCCGAACGACTAGCCGTGAAGCGGGGCGGCAGCGAGCAGGCTGGGGACACGCCGTACACAGCCCCCTTCCGAACTGACCTTCTGACCTACTGACGTTCTGCCCTTCTGACCTTCTGAGCCTTCCGAGGATCGTGATCGCATGACCAAGTCCATCGCCATCAGTGACTACGGAACCGCCGACGCCCTGCGGCTCACCGACACCGAGTTGCCCGCGCCGGGTCCTGGCCAGGTCCGCGTCTCCGTACGCGCCTCCGGGGTCAACCCGATCGATACCAAGATCCGCAGCGGCGTGATGGCGTCGATCTTCCCCGTCGAATTCCCGCACACTCCGGGCAAGGAGGCGGCCGGCGTCGTCGAGTCGGTCGGCGCGGATGTCACCGGCTTCTCGGTCGGCGACGAGGTCTTCGGCCCCACCGCCACCGGCTCGTACGCGGAACTGGCGCTGGCCGACGCCGAGTTGCTGGCGCTCAAGCCCGCCTCGCTGCCCTGGGAGGTGGCCGCCGGACTGCCGGTGGCGGCCGAGACGGCTTGGCGGACGCTGGAATTCCTGCATCTCAAGGCGGGCGAAACGCTGCTGGTGCACGGCGCGGCCGGCGGCGTCGGCACGCTGGCCATCCAGTTCGCCCGCGCTCGCGGTGTCCGGGTCGTCGGCACCGCGAGTGCGGCGAACCACGACTACCTGCGCGGGCTCGGCGCGATCCCGGTCGCGTACGGCGACGGCCTGGCCGACCGGGTACGCGCCGCCGCGCCCGAGGGTGTCGACGCCGCGCTGGACGCGGTGGGCAAGGGCAACGCCATCGCGGTCTCGGTCGAGCTGACCGGTGACGCCGAGCGGGTGGTGACCATCGCCGCCGCGCCGGGCGCCCACGCCCGGAAGGTGCGCTTCTCCGGGGGCGGCCACGACGAGAACCGTACCCGCCCCGCCCTCGCCGCCGCCCTCGCGCTGCACGAGGCCGGCACCCTCCAACTCCCCATCCACCGCAGCTATCCGCTGGCCGAAGCCGCCGCCGCGCACCGCACGAGCGAGCACGGGCACCTCACCGGGAAGATCGTGCTGACGGTCGGCTGACCGGGGCGGCGCTGTGGCTTGATCCGCCGGATCGGGGCCCGGCGGTAGGCGCGCAGCGACAAGCCCTCGGCAGCCGCTATCTCGGCGAGCCGATCGCGCGCGGCGGCGGAGATACGGATATTGGCGTCGGCCATGGTGTGGCTCCTTCCACTCATCCCAATGGGGGTACGGGTACGTACCCCCATCCGTGACGTTGCGCCGGAATCCGTCACGCGCGCGACGCGATCCCATCGGCGGACACCGCCCCGGGCTGGACACCGCCAGGTACGGGCAGCAGCGGCCTCGCGAGTCCGCCGTTCACGCCAGGCGCAGGCCCGGACGGAGCAATTGCGGATGCCGTATCGGTTCCGGTGCACGGCAATGGACAGTGGTGAAACCGGTAGACGGTGCCGCCGCTGAGCTTGGCCGGAAGGGACGACCGTGGATCTCCAGATTCTCCCGCTCGCCATCACCATGATGGTGGGGCCGCAGATCATGTCCGCCATCGTCTTCGTGACCACCCCGCGGGCTGTGCGGGTGTCCCTGGCGTTCCTCCTCGGTGTGGCGATCTCCACGACGCTCGGAGTCCTCGTTACACGGGGGATCTTCGCCCTGCTGGGCAACTCCGTCTCGTCGGGCGACCCGGCCGACAAGGGATCGACCGGAACCATCGTCCAGTTCGCGCTGGTCGGCCTGCTGCTGCTCGCCGCGGTGCGGACCTACGTCAACTTGACCCGGCCCTAAAGGACTCCGTTGGGAAATGTGTAAACCGGCGGAGTCGGGCCGCCCGGACTGTCATGATCGGCCTGTTCGTCGATCGAGGGGTGGGGTCTGGGTGTCGTTGGAGTCGCGGGCTGATCGCGGGGTACCGGAGCTGACCGCGCGGGTGGTGCGTGCGTCGTTCCCGAAGGGAACGTTGGCGGTCCGGATTCGTGAGGCGCTCGGTCCGGTGTTCGAAGATGAGTCCTTCGCTGAGGCGTTCCCCGTGCGGGGGCGGCCGGCGATCTCGCCTGGGGCGCTGGCGCTGGTTTCGGTGCTGCAGTACGCGGAGGGGCTCACCGACCGGCAGGCCGCTGACCAGGTGCGGGCCCGTATGGACTGGAAG
>NZ_JAYMZR010000032.1:0-65393 GCF_035828615.1 Streptomyces sp. H27-D2
CTCCTCGACGCCCCCCACACCCTCGCCCAACTCGCCGCCCGCCCGGCCCACGACCCCTCCGACGCCGACCGCAGCCGCCCCCTGAGCCCGCGGGACCCCGCCTACCTCATCTACACCTCGGGTTCCACCGGCCGCCCCAAGGGCGTTCTCGTCGCGCACGCCTCCGTCGTCGCGCTCGTGGCCCAGGCCGAGTTGTTCGGCGTACGGGAAGGCGTCAGGGTCCTCCAGTTCGCCTCGTTCAGCTTCGACGCCGCGGCCTGGGAGATCTGCACCTCGCTGCTGACCGGCGCGGTGCTGGTGCTGGCGGGCGACGAGGACCGCGCGCCGGGCGAGCCGCTCGCGGAGCTGATCGCCGGCGCGCGGATCGACGTGGTGTGCCTGCCGCCGACCGTGCTCTCCGCGTGGCCCGAGGACCGGCCGATGCCGGAGGGGCTCACCGTGATCACGGCGGGCGAGGCGTGCCCGCCCGAGCTGGTGGGCCGCTGGTCGGCCGGACGGCGGATGCTCAACGCGTACGGCCCGACCGAGACCACCGTCTGCGCGACGCTCAGCGACCCGCTCGCGGGGGCCGTCAAGCCGCCGGTCGGCCGCCCGATCCCCGGCACCCGGGTCCGCGTGCTGGACCCGGCGCTGCGCCCGGTCCCGGTCGGGGTCACCGGCGAGCTGTACGTGAGTGGGGCCGGGGTGGCGCTCGGCTACCTCAACCGGCCGGGCCTGACCGCCCAGCGGTTCACCGCCGACCCGTACGGCGAGCCCGGCGCCCGGATGTACCGCACCGGCGACCTGGTGCGCTGGAAGGCCGACGGGACGCTCGACTACCAGGGCAGGGCCGACGACCAAGTCAAGGTCCGGGGCTTCAGGATCGAGCTGGGCGAGATCGAGACCGCGCTGCTCGCGCACCCCGCGCTGGCCCAGGCCGCGGTCGTGGTCCGCGAGGACCGGCCCGGCGACAAGCGGCTGACCGGCTACATCGTGCCCGCGGGACCCCTGGCCCCGGCCGCCGCCGAAGTACGCGCCCACCTGGCGGCCCGGCTGCCCGACTACATGGTCCCGGCCGCCTTCGTGGAGCTCGCCGCGCTGCCGCTCACCGGCAACGGGAAGCTGGACCGCAAGGCGCTGCCCGCCCCGGACTTCACCGCGGTCTCGACAGGGCGCGCCCCCGTCACCCCGCGGGAGAGGGCGCTGTGCCTGGTCTTCGCCGAGGTGCTCGGGCTCGACGAGGTGGGCGCCGACGCGAGTTTCTTCGACCTCGGCGGCGACTCCATCAGCTCCATTCAGCTCGTCAGCCGCTCCCGCAAGGCCGATCTGCTGATCACCGCGCAGGACGTCTTCACCCAGCGCACCCCGGCCGCGCTGGCGGCCATCGCGGGGACCGCCGCCGAGCAGGTCGTGCTCGGCGCCGACGACGGCGTCGGCAGCCTCGCGCCGACCCCGATCGCGCACTGGCTGCGCGAACTCGGCGGACCGGTCGACGGATTCCACCAGGCCGTCGTCGTCCGCACCCCGGTCGGCGCGACACCGGCCACCCTCGCGCGGGCCCTGCAAGCCGTACTCGACCACCATGACGCGCTGCGGATGCGGCTGGAGGGCCCCGACGGATCTGACAGCCCTGACGGCTCCGACGGCTCCGGCGGCCCGTGGACCCTGCGCACCGCCGAGCCGGGATCGGTCCGCGCCCGCGGCCTGCTCTCCCGGATCGGCGTCGCCTCGCTCGCCGACGACGCCTTCCCCGAGGTGGTGGCCGGCGCCGCCGCCGCTGCCGCCGAGCGGCTCGCCCCGCGCGAAGGGGTGATGGCCCAGGCCGTCTGGTTCGACGGCGGACGCGGACGCTCCGGGCGGCTGCTGCTCACCCTGCACCACCTGGTCGTGGACGGCGTGTCCTGGCGGATTCTGCTCCCCGACCTCGCCCAGGCGTACGAGGCGGTGACCACCGGCGCGCCGGTCGCGCTCCAGCCGGTCGGCACCTCGCTGCGGCACTGGTCGGGGCTGCTGGCCACCGAGGCCAGATCCGTACGGCGGGCCGACGAACTTCCGCTGTGGCGCGCCGGGTCCGGCGCACCCGACCCGCTGCTGGGCAGCGGAAGGCTCGACCCGGCCCGCGACCTCACCAGCACCGCCCGCACCCTGCGGCTCTCGCTGGACACCACGACCACCCAAGCGCTGCTCACCGAGGTCCCGGCCGCCTTCCACGCCGAGGTCAACGACGTGCTGCTGACCGGCCTCGCGCTGGCGGTGGCCGACTGGCGGCGGCGCAGGGGCGAGGACGGCAGCGCCGTACTGGTGGAGCTGGAGGGGCACGGCCGCGAGGAGTTCGCGGACGGCGTGGACCTGAGCCGTACCGTCGGCTGGTTCACCACCGCCTACCCGGTCCGGCTGGAGCTCGGAGCGCTCGACTGGACCGAGACCTGGGCCGGCGGCCCGGCGGCGGGACGCGCGCTCAAGCAGATCAAGGAGCGGCTGCGGGCGCTGCCCGACCACGGCCTCGGCTACGGCCTGCTGCGCCACCTCGCGGCGGACACCGCCCCCGAACTGGCCGCGGCGCCCAGGCCGCAGCTGGGCTTCAACTACCTGGGCCGGCTGCCCGCACCGCAGGACGCCGACTGGGGCATGGCCCCGGAGTCCTCGCTCGTGGCGGCCGGCGCCGACCCCGGGCTGCCGCTGCCGCACGTGCTCGGGGTCAACGCCCTCACCGAGGACGGCCCGGACGGGCCCCGGCTGGTCGCCACCTGGACCAGGGCCGGCGAGGTGCTCCCCGAGGCGGACGCGCGGGACATCGCGGAAACCTGGTTCCGGGCGCTGGAAGCCCTCGCGGCGCACGCCCGCAACCCCGACGCGGGCGGGCACACCCCCTCCGACGTGGACCTGGTGGCGCTGAGCCAGCACGAGATCGACGAGTTCGAAGACGAGATGGATGAGTGGTCCCTGTGAGCCGGACAGCGAAGAGATCGAACCTCAGTGACGTACTGCCGCTGACACCGCTCCAGGAGGGACTGCTCTTCCACGCGGTGTACAACACGAGCGAACTGGACGTGTACGCCGTCCAGTTGGCCCTGGACCTCGCGGGGCCGGTGGACGCAGGCAAGCTCCGCTCCGCCGCGGAGGCGCTGCTGCTGCGGCACCCCAACCTCCAGGCCGCCTTCCGCTACCGCAAGAACGGCGAGCCGGTCCAGGTCATCCCGCGCACCGTCGAACTGCCGTGGACCCTGACCGACCTCAGCGGCTTCGCGGCCGAGGACCGGGCGGCCGAGGCCGAGCGGATCACCGACGAGGACCGGGTGCGGCAGTTCGACGTGACCCGCCCGCCGCTGCTCCGCTTCACCCTGATCCGCAGCGACGCGCGGACCCACCGCCTGGTGCTGACCGCCCACCAACTGCTCTTCGACGGCTGGTCGATGCCGATCATCGTGCAGGAGCTGTTCGCGCTCTACGCGGACGGCGGGGCGCGGCTGCCCCGGGTCACCCCGTACAAGTCGTACCTCGCGCACCTCGCAGGCCAGGACCGGCCGGCCGCCGAGGCCGCCTGGCGCACCGCGCTGGCCGGGCTGGACGAGCCGACCCGGGTCGCCCCGCAGGCCGCGGGGCGCGCCGCCGTGCTGCCCGCGTCGCACTCCGTGGAGCTCCCCGAGTCGTTCACAGCCGAGCTGAGCCGCTGGGCGCGCGGCCGGGGGCTGACGCTCAACACCGTCGTGCAGGGCGCGTGGGCGGCGACGCTCGGGGCGCTCACCGGAGGGCACGACGTGGTCTTCGGCGGCACCATCTCCGGACGCCCGCCCGAACTGCCCGGCGTCGAGACGATGGTCGGGTTGTTCATCAACACGCTGCCGGTACGGGTCGGCCTCGACCCGGCGAAGTCCTTCGGGCAGATCCTCGACGAGCTCCAGGAGCGGCAGACGGCCCTGCTGCCGCACCAGCACCTGAGCCTCACCCAGATCCAGCAGACGCTCGGCGGCGGCGAACTCTTCGACACCGTCCTGGTCTTCGAGAACTACCCGCTGGACCCGTCCGCGATGGAGGAGCCCGCACCCGGACTGCGGGTGGCCGGCCTCACCGCCAAGGACGCGACGCACTACCCGCTGAGCCTGATGGCGCTGCCCGGCGAGCGGCTGCGCCTCGACATCGGCTTCGCGCCGGACCTCTACACGCGGGCCGAGGCCGCCCGGGTCGCCGACCGGCTGGTGCACCTGCTGCACCTGCTGACCGACGAGCCGGACCGCCCCTTCGGGCAGCTCGGCACGCTGCTGCCGGGCGAGCGCGAACAGCTGCTCGTACTGCCGGCCGTTCCCGCACCTGAGGACGCTTTCACCGACGTGGTCGAACGCGTACGGTCCTTCGCCGCCGACCCGGCCGCGATCGCGATGACCGACGAGCGGGAGACGCTCACCTACCGCGAACTGGCCGGCCGGGGCAGCGCGCTGTCCCGCACGCTGGCCGGCCGCGGCATCGGGCCCGGCTCGCTGGTGGGCGTGCTCGCCGCGCCGGGCACGCGCTTCGTGACCGCCGTGCTCGGCACCCTCGGCGCGGGCGCGGCCTGGGTGCCGCTGGACGTCGAGGCCCCGGTCGCCCGCATCGCGAGCCTCGCGGCGGACGCCGGGATCGGGCTGCTGCTGGTCGATGAGGAACACGGGGAGCTGGCGGCGGCGGTGCTGGGCGCGGAGGCGTTGACGACGGCCGGGTCCGAGGCCGTCGTCGCGCGGCTCGGGGCGGCTTCTCCGGCTGCTGCCGGCTCGGCGGCCCTGGGCTCGGAGTCCTCCAGTTCGACGGCCTCCGGTTCGGCCGTCCCCGGTTCGGCCGCCGCCGACCTCGCGGGCCGGGCTGCCGTCGATCCGGCCGCCTCCATCCCCGTCATCCCGGCCCCCGTCGTGCCCGTTCCCGTACCCGTGCTGGTCATCCCCGACCGCCGCGACGACGACCCCGCAGGGCTGCTGCCCGTCGCCGGCGCGGACGACGACCTCGCGTACGTCATCTTCACCTCCGGCTCCACCGGCAAGCCCAAGGGCGCGATGGTGCACCGCCGGGGCATGGTCAACCACCTGCTCGCCAAGGTCGAGGACCTGGAGCTGACCGCCGCCGACACCGTCGTGCACAACGCGCCCGTCACCTTCGACATCTCCGTGTGGCAGATGCTCAGCGCGCTGGTCACCGGCGGCCGGCTGCGAGTGGTCCCCAAGCGGACCGCCTCCGACCCGGCCGAACTGCTGGGCCTGGTCGACGCCGAGCGGATCACCGTCCTGGAGGTCGTCCCCTCGCTGCTGCGGGCCGCCCTCGACAGCTGGGACGCGGGCGCGCCGGTCCCCGGCCTCGCGCCGCTGCGCACCCTGATGGTCACCGGCGAGGTGCTGCCCGCGGAGCTGTGCGGGCGCTGGTTCGGCTACTTCCCCGGCATTGCGCTGGTCAACGCGTACGGGCCGACCGAGTGCTCGGACGACGTCACGCACGCGCTCATCCGCTCCGGCGACGACCTCGCGTCGGTCCGCGCCCCCCTCGGCCGGGCGGTCCGCAACACCGGGCTGTACGTGCTGGGCGACAGCCTGCGCCCGGTGCCGGCCGGGGTGCCCGGCGAGCTGTACGTCGGCGGGACCGGCGTCGGCCGCGGCTACCTCGGCGACCCCCGCCGCACCGCCGCCGTCTTCGTCGCCGACCCGTACGCGGCGCTGCCCGGCGCCCGGATGTACCGCACCGGCGACCGGGTCGTGCGCCGCCCCGACGGGCAGCTCGAATTCCTCGAACGCCGCGACCACCAGGTCAAGATCCGCGGCCACCGGATCGAACTCGGCGAGATCGAGGCCGCGCTGCGGCTGGTCCCCGGCGTCACCGACGCGGCCGTGGACCTCGCCAAGGACACCAGCGGCGGCAGCCGGCTCATCGGCTACCTGGTCGGCGAAGCCGATGCCGCCAAGGCCCGTGAGACGGCGGCCGAGCTGCTGCCCGACTACATGGTTCCCTCCGCGTTCGTCCTGCTGGACGCGCTGCCGCTGACCCCCAACGGCAAGGTCGACCGCAAGGCGCTGCCCGCCCCCGAGCTGTCCGGCACGGCAGGGCGGGCGCCGCGCAACCCGCGCGAGGAACTGCTCTGCCAGGCGTTCGCCCAGGTCCTGGGCCTGCAACGGGTCTCTGTCGACGACGACTTCTTCGGTCTCGGCGGGCACTCGCTGCTCGCCACCCGGCTCGTCAGCCGGGTGCGCTCGCTGCTCGACGCCGAACTCCCGCTGCGGGCCGTCTTCGAGGCGCCGACCCCGGTCGCGCTCGCCGAACTGCTCGCCGGCGCGGGCGCGGCCCGCCCCGCGCTGACGGCCGTCCAGCGGCCCGAGCGGCTGCCGCTCTCCTTCGCCCAGCAGCGGATGTGGTTCCTCAACCGGCTGGAAGGCCCGGCGGGCACCTACAACCTGCCCTGGACGCTACGGCTCGACGGCCCGCTGGACCGGCCCGCGCTGGAGGCCGCCCTCGGTGACGTCGTCGCCCGGCACGAGACGCTGCGCACCGTCTTCCCGGAGGCGGACGGCAGTCCGTACCAGGCCATCCGCTCGCAGCCGCGCGTCGCCCTGCCGGTCAGCGAGGTGAGCGAGGCGTCCCTGGACCGGGCGGTCCGCGACTTCGCGGGGCGCGGCTTCGACCTCGCGCGCGAGATCCCGCTGCGCGCGGCGCTGTTCGCGCTCGGCGAGGACGCGCATGTGCTGGTGACGGTGATCCACCACATCGCCGCCGACGGCTGGTCCAACGCGCCGCTCGCCAAGGACCTCAGCACCGCCTACGCGGCCAGGCTGCACGGCGAGACACCCGGCTTCGCCCCGCTTCCCGTCCAGTACGCCGACTACACCCTGTGGCAGCGCGAACTCCTGGGCCGCGAGGACGACCCGGAGAGCCTGTCCGCACGGCAGTTGGAGTTCTGGCGCAAGACCCTCGACGGACTGCCCGACGAACTGGAGCTGCCCACCGACCACCCGCGCCCCGCCGTCGCCTCCTACCGGGGCGGCAGCATCGCCTTCAGCGTGCCGGCCGCCGTGCACGCCCGCGCCGACACGCTGGCCAAGGAGTGCGGAGCGAGCCTGTTCATGGTCGTACAGGCCGTGCTGGCGGCCCTGTTGTCCAAGCTCGGCGCGGGGGACGACATCCCCGTCGGCTCGCCGGTCGCCGGACGCACCGACGACGCGCTGGACGACCTGGTCGGTTTCTTCGTCAACACCCTGGTGCTGCGCACGGACGTCTCGGGCGACCCCACGTTCCGGGAGCTGGTGGGGAGGGTGCGGACGGCCGGGCTCGCCGCCTTCGACCACCAGGACCTGCCGTTCGAGCGGCTCGTGGACGCGCTGGCCCCGGCCCGCTCGATGGCCCGGCACCCGCTGTTCCAGGTCATGCTGGCGCTCCAGAACAACGCGGCGGCCGGCTTCGAACTGCCGGGGCTGCGCGCGAGCGTCGGCGCCGCGACGACCGGCAGCGCCAAGTTCGACCTCTCCGTCGACCTCGCCGAGGAGCGCACGCCGACCGGCGGCCCCGGCGGCATCACCGGGCGGCTCGAATACAGCGCGGCCCTGTTCACCGAGGCCGGCGCGCAGACCCTGGCCGACCGCCTCTGCCACCTGCTGGACCGGCTCACCGCGGCCCCCGCGCACCAGCTCTCGTACGTCTCCGCGCTGCTGCCCGGCGAGAGCCAGAAGCTGCTGGAGGAGTGGAACGGCGCGCCCGCGCACCCGGACGCCGGCGCGATCAGCGCGCAGTTCGAGGCGCGCGCCGCCGCCTCGCCGGACCGGGCCGCCGTGCTCTTCGAAGGCTGGGAACTGAGCTACCGGGAGCTGAACGAGTCCGCGAACCGGCTCGCGCGGGCGCTGGTCGAGCGGGGCGCGGGCCCCGACCGGCTGGTCGCCATCGCGCTGCCGCGCTCCCCCGACATGATCGTCTCCGCGCTGGCGGTCCTCAAGGCCGGCGCGGCCTATCTGCCGATCGACCCCGGCTACCCGGCCGACCGGATCGCGCAGATGGTCGAGGACGCCCGCCCGGTGCTCTCGATCACCGCTACCCGGGTGGCCGAGGCGGTGCCGGGACTCGGCGCCGTGCCACAACTCCTGCTCGACAGCGCCGAGGCGTACGGCGAGCTGGCGGCGCTGCCGGCGGGCGACCTCGGCGCCGCCGAGCGCCGCGGCGAGCCCACCGCCGCGAACGCCGCCTACGTCATCTACACCTCCGGCTCCACCGGCCGCCCCAAGGGCGTCGTCGTCCCGCTCGGCGCGTTCGGCAACTTCCTCGCCGAGACCTGCGGCCTGCTCGCGATGGGCGAGGACGACCGGCTCGTCTCGGTGACCACCTTCGGCTTCGACATCGCCAACCTGGAGATCTTCGTCCCGCTGCTCTCCGGCGCGACGCTGGCCCTCGCGGGGACCGACACCGTACGGGACCCGGCGGCGCTGGCCGCGCTGATCGTCCGCACCCGGGCGACGGTGCTCCAGGCGACCCCCACGCTGTGGCACGCGCTGGTCGCCGAACACCCGCACGCGCTGCGCGACCTGCACGCGCTGACCGGCGGCGAGGCGATCAGCCCCGGCCTGGCCACCGCCGTACGCGGCGCGGCCCGGCGGCTCACCAACCTCTACGGGCCGACCGAGACCACCATCTGGTCCACCGCCGCCGACCTCGACGGCGCCGGCCGGCCGCCCATCGGCCGCCCGCTGGCCGGCAACCGGGTCTACGTGCTGGACGCGGCCCTGCGGCCGGTGCCGGTCGGCGTGACCGGCGAGCTGTACATCGGCGGCGTCAGCGTGGCCCGCGGCTACCACGACCGGTTCGCGCTGACGGCCGGCCGGTTCACCGCCGACCCGTTCGGCGAGCCGGGCTCCCGGATGTACCGGACCGGCGACCTGGTGCGCTGGAAGACCGACGGCGTCATCGACTACCTGGGCCGCGCCGACCACCAGGTGAAGATCCGGGGCTTCCGGATCGAGCTGGGCGAGATCGAGTCCGCGCTGCTCAGCCACCCGAGGGTGGACCGGGCGACGGTGGTGGTCCGCGAGGACCGGCCCGGCGAACAGCGGCTGGTCGCGTACGTGGTGCCGCGCGGCGGCCCCGGCGTCGACATCCCGGACCTGCGCGCCCATCTGTCGCTCGGGCTGCCGGACTACATGGTCCCGGCGTTCTTCACCGAGCTGGCCGAACTCCCGCTGACCCCCAACGCCAAGGTCGACCGCAAGGCGCTGCCGGCCCCCGAGCCGGTCGTCCTGGCGGCGGGCCGCGGGCCCAGGACCCCGCTGGAGTCGGCGCTGTGCGGCGTCTTCGCCGAGGTGCTCGGGCTCGACAGCGGCGACCAAGTGGGCGCCGAGGACAGCTTTTTCGAGCTGGGCGGCGACTCGCTGCGCTCCATCCGGCTGGTCGGCCGCGCCCGCGAACTGGGCATCGGCCTCACCCCGGCCGACGTCTTCACCCACCGGACCGCGGCCGGCCTGGCCACGGTCGCCACCGAGCACACCGAGACCTCCGGCGGCGGCGACGCCTTCGCCAGGGTGCTGCCGATCCGGCTGCACGGCAGCAGGCCGCCGCTGTTCTGCGTGCACGGCGGCGTCGGACTGGGCTGGCCGTTCCTGGAGCTGGCCGGCGCGCTGCCGGAATTCCCCGTCCACGCGTTCCAGGCGGGCGGAATTCTCGACGGAGAAAGGCAGCCGGCGAACGTCGCGGAAATGGCGGCGGATTACGTCGAAAGAATGCTGGAAATCCAGCCGGAAGGGCCGTACCATATTCTTGGCTGGTCCTTCGGAGGGCTGGTGGCCCAGGAAATCGCGGGCCGACTCCAGCGCCGCGGGCGGCAGGTGGCCCTGCTGGCCGTGCTGGACGGATTCCCCGCGAGCGGCTCGGAACCCGAGCAGGACCTGAGCGAGCGGGCGCTGCTCGAAGAGATCCTGCTGCGCTGCGGACTCGCCCCCGAGGCGGGCGCGGAGCTGGACGCGGCCGGCGTCCTGGCCCTGCTGGCCGAGGATGGCAACCCGCTGGCGGAGCTGGACGAATCCCAGCTCGGCAACCTGCTCCGCATCATCGCGCACTTCAGCGAACTGGGCGCCGCGCACCGCCCCGGCGGCTACCGGGGAGACCTGCTCTTCTTCGCCGCCACCCGCGGCCTCGCCGCCGGCGCGCCGACCGAGGCGCTCTGGTCGCCGCACATCGAGGGAACCATCGTCCGGCACGCCGTGGACTGTGACCACGACGCGATGCTGGAGCCCCGGCCGGCCGCGTATATCGCCCGGATTCTGGTTGAGGCACTTGATTCCCGGGCGGCTGATTCCCGGGCGGCTGATTCGCGGGAGCGCGAAGGCTGACCCGAAGCAACTACTACCGACCAATTCATCGAATCCATCGAATTCCTCACCGGGGATTCCCATGCCGAAAGCTGTCGGGCGAGAAAGGAATACACGCCGAAATGAACAACCCATTCGACGATGAGACAGGCACCTTCCTGGTGCTGGTCAACCACGAGGGCCAGCACTGCCTGTGGCCCGCGTTCGCCGAGGTCCCGGCCGGCTGGACGGTCGTGCTGGCGGAGACCGGACGTGAGGAGGCGCTCGCGCACATCGAGCGCATCTGGACCGATCTGCGCCCCAAGAGCCTCCTCGACCAGGTCGTCTGAGACCGGATCGCCTGAGACCGGATCGCTTGAGACCAGGTCGTCTGAGACCGGGCCGTCTCCCCACCGCCGAGTCACCCCGCCCCCATCCGCTCACCGCACACACACCCCGACAACCACCCAACGGAGGAACACCCATGAGCATCGTCACCATCGACGCGGCCACCGAGGCCAAGGTCATCGAAATCCTCGTCGACTCGCTGGACCTGGAGGGCGGTCAGCTGACCCGCACCGGCCTCTTCATCGAGGACTACGGCGCGGACTCGCTCGGCGCCATCGAGGTGCTGTCCTGCCTGGAGACGACCTTCGGCGTCACCATCGAGCAGGACGAACTCCCGCGCATGATCAACATGGAGGCCGTCCTCGAGGTGCTCGCGCGGGCCGAAGCCCGATGACGGCCCAGCGCGTGGTGCTGACCGGACTCGGAGTCCTGTCCAGCATCGGCAACGGCGCCGCCGACTTCACCCGGGCGCTGCGCGAAGGCCGCTGCGGCGTGGGCCCGATCACCCTCTTCGACGCCGACGGCTTCCGCCGCCGACTCGCCCACGAAGTCCATGACTTCGACCCCTCCGAGTGGATCCACCACACCCCGGTGGAGCAACTCGGCCGGGCCACCCAGTTCTCCATCGCCGCGGCCAGGATGGCGGTCCGGGACGCGGGCCTGGAGACGGAGCAACTGCGCGGCAGCCGCGGCCTGGTCACCATCGGCACCACCGACGGCGAGGCCAGGGAGCTGGACCAGCTCATCGAGGCCGAGCTGGCGGACGGCCCGCAGAACCTGGACCCGACGGCGGTGCGCAGGCTCCCCGCGCACCGGCTCGCCCTGGCGCTGGTCCGTGAGCTGCGGCTGCCGCGAGCGGTGCCCTCCGTACTGGGCACCGCCTGCGCGGCCGGCAACTACGCGATCGGCGACGGCTTCGACGCGGTCCGCTCGGGCGAGGCCGACTGGGCGCTGGTCGGCGGCTCGGACGCGCTGGCCCGCCGTACCTTCGCCGGGTTCTCCCGGCTCGGCCTGGTCGCCTCCGACCGCTGCCGTCCGTTCGACGCGGAGCGGGAGGGGCTGCTCACCGCCGAGGGCGCGGGCGTCCTGCTGCTGGAGACGCTGGACTCGGCGCGGGCCCGCGGCGCCCGGATCTACGCGGAGCTGCTCGGCTACGGGCTCAACTGCGACGCCCACCACCCGACCGCCCCCGACCAGGAGAGCGTCACCCGCTGCATGGGGCTCGCCCTCGCGGACGCCGGGGTCAAGCCGGCGGAGGTCGATCTGGTCTCCGCGCACGGCACCGGCACCAAGACCAACGACATCACCGAGACCCGGGCGGTCCGCGCGCTGTTCGGCGACCGCCCGCCGCGCACCGTCGCCCTCAAGTCGATGCTCGGCCACTCCATGGGCGCGGCCAGCGCGCTGGGCGCGGCGGCCTCGGCCCTGGCGCTGGCGCACGGCTTCATCCCGCCCACCGTCAACCACCGCACCACCGACCCCGAATGCGGAATCGACTGCGTGCCCAACCAGGCCGTGGAAGCGCCGCTGCGGGTCGTCGTCAACAACGGTCTGGCCTTCGGCGGCAACAACGCCTCCGTCGTCCTGGGCCGTTACGAGGAGGACCACCGATGAGCGCCGCTCGCCCCGGCGGGACCGTCACCGACGGCCCCCTCACCAAGGGCCCCGTCAGCAACGCCCCCGTCACCAACGGACCCGTCATCACGGCCTGGTCGGCCGTCTCTCCGTACGGCATCGGCCGCACCGCCTACGCGGAGGGACTCGGCGCGGGCCGGACCACCGCGACAGCCACCGCCACCGCCACCCCGTCGGACCCGGAGACCGCGCCGAACCCGGACTCCCTCGCCTGCCTGGTCCCCGACTTCGCGGTCCGCGAGGTGCTGGGCAAGGCGGGCACCCGCACCATGGACCGGTCGACCGGGCTGGCCGTCACCGCCGTCCGGGAGCTGCTCCAGGACGCCGAGAACGACGAGCGGCTGGTGCCCACCGGCACCGGCACCGCCCTGGTGCTCGGCACCACGCTGGGCAGCGCGCAGGGCCAGCACGACTTCGGCCGGGCCTCCTTCGAGGGCGACAAGCCGTACGACGTGCCGGCCAAGCTGATGCCGAACGTGCTGATGAACTGCCCCACCGCCGCGACCGCCATCTGGTTCGGCCTCAAAGGCCCCAACGCGACGCTGGCCGGCGGCCGTCCGGCCGGACTGCTCGCCCTCGGCTACGCCCGCCGGCTGCTCGCCGCCGGCCGCGCGGAGCGGGCGCTGGTCGGCGCCGTCGAGGAGTACTCCACCGTCCGTTCCTGGCTGGAGCACCACAGCCGGGGGGCGGACGACGAGCAGGCCGGGCCGCTGGGCGAGGGCTGCGCGATGCTGCTGCTGGAGCCGGCCGACGGTGTGCCGGAGGGGCGTCGGGCGCTCGCCGAGATCCTGGCGATCGACGTACGGGCCGATGTCCGTGACGACCTCGCGGGCACCCTCGCCGAGTGCGTCGAGCAGGCCCTCGAAGAGGCGGGCGCCCGCCCCGACGAGGTGTGGGCGGCGGTCGGCGGCGGTCTTCCCGGCGCTGCCGGGCGGGCTGAACAGCGGCTGCTGGACGAGGTGTTCGGGACCGCGGTCACCGGACGCGTGGTCAGCCATGAGCTGATCGGCGACACCTCGGCCGCGTCCACGGTCTTCCAGGTGGCCGCGGTGCTCGCCGCGGCGGCCGAGGACCCGGCGGCGGCAGGCCGGCCGGCGGTCGTCACCTCCGTGGACCGCGACGGGATGGCAGCCTGCGCCGTCCTGCGCCTGCTGCCCCAGAACGGGCCCGCCGGCGGCGGCACCTCCCGCACCGCCACCTCCCGCACCGCCACCCACTCCGACCCGCAGAGCGAAGGGCACGACCGATGAGCACCTCGATCACCCCCGGCGTCGCGCTGGTCAGCGGCGGCTCGCGGGGCATCGGCCGGGCGGCGGCGCTGCGGCTGGCCCAGGTCGGCCACCCGATCAGCTTCTGCTACCGCTCCGACGAGGCGGCGGCGGCGAGCCTGCGCAAGGAGCTGACCGCGCTCAACGTCGACTGCCTCGACCAGCGCCTCGACATCAGCGACGCGGAGGCCGTACGCGGCTGGGTCACCCGCACCGAGAAGGAGCTCGGCCCGATCACCGTCGCGGTGGCCAGCGCGGGCGTCACCCGCGACAAGCCGCTGCTGATGATGTCCGACCAGGACTGGCACGACGTCATCGCGACCAACCTGGACGGCGTCGGCCACGTCTGCCGGGCGGTGCTCTTCCCGATGGTCAAGCGCAAGGCCGGCTCGATCATCACGCTGTCCTCCGTCTCCGGGGTGCACGGCAACCCGGGGCAGGGCAACTACTCGGCCTCCAAGGCCGGAATCATCGCGCTGACCAGGGCACTCGCCAAGGAGGTCGGCAAGTACGGGGTCCGCGCCAACGCGGTGGCCCCCGGCATGATCGAGACCGACATGACCGGCGTCCTCGCCGACGCCCAGCGCGACCGCGCCCTCGCCGCGATTCCGCTCGGCCGCTTCGGCACGGCGGAGGAGGTGGCCGAGGCGGTGGCCTACCTCGCCTCGGACAAGTCCGCGTACATCACGGGCTCGGTGTTGCAGATCGACGGCGGCATCGTGCTGTGACCCCGCGCGGGGCGGAGCGGGTCGGGGCTTGCCGCCCCCGGGCCGGCCGCACTCGTAGCCAGCCCGGCCGGGCCCTCCCGTAGGCCCGGCCGGCGCGTCCGGCTCGGATGCCGGAGCTGCGGGCCCGGTTCGTACGACCTGTCGGCGCGACGGTACGTATGACCGGTCCGCGACCGTCCGCGCGTCGGGCCCGACGCGCGGCCCGTACATCCGGCCCGTACATCCGGCCCGCGCGTCGGGCCCGTACATCTGGCCCGTACATCCGGCCCGTACATCCGACCCGCGCATCCGGCCCGCGCATCCGGCCCGAACGCCGGACTCGCGGGCCGGCCCGAACACCTGACACGTACGTCCGGCCCGCAGGGCCGTTCCGCCCACCGGCCCGCAGGGCCGTCCCGTGATCCACCGGCCCCACGGCCACCCCACCCACCGGCCCGCAGGGCCACCCCCACACCCGATAAAGGAGACCGCACCATGACCAGTCCCGCCGTCACCGCTTCCGCCAACCTCACCCCGCTCGTCGACACCACGCTGTTCCCGGCCGCGGACACCGGCGAGGTCCGCGCGGCGCACCGGCTCTACGAGCACCTCATCGGGATGTGGGCGCCGGGCGTCATCGAGGCCGCCCAGGACCTCGGCGCGTTCGCGGCTCTCACCGTCGGCCCGGCCACCGCCGCGCAGCTCGCCGAAGTGCTCGACACGGACCTGCGCGCCACCCGGGTGCTGCTCGACGGGCTGTTCGCGTACGACGTCGTGGAGCGCGGCCGGGGTGAGGACGGCCAGGCCGTCTACACGCTCCCCGCCGAGCTGCACGGGGTGTTCGCGCCCGACGGGCTCTACAGCCTCGCCGGCAAGATCGGCCACGACCGCAACGTGGCCTGGAACGCCTGGCGCAACCTGGCCGACAACGTCCGCACCGGCGCCCGCACCGCGAGCGGCGGCCAGCAGCTGAACCAGATCTCCGAGGAGGACTACACCTCGCTGGTCCGCGGCATCAACTTCTGGGCCCCGCCCATCACCCGCGCCCTGGTCGACGCGCTGCGCGAGCTGGGCTGGACCACCGGCCGGGACGCGACGCTGCTGGACGTCGGCTGCGGCACCGGCGTCTACAGCCACCTGCTGCTCAAGGAGTTCCCCGAGCTGACCGCGCGCGGCCTGGACGCCGAGCGGATCATCCCGATCGCCGACCGGCAGGCCGCCCAGCTCGGCGTCACCGAGCGCTTCAACGGCGAGGTGTG
The DNA here is from genome assembly GCF_035828615.1 of Streptomyces sp. H27-D2. Classification (NCBI taxonomy): domain Bacteria; kingdom Bacillati; phylum Actinomycetota; class Actinomycetes; order Kitasatosporales; family Streptomycetaceae; genus Streptomyces; species Streptomyces sp. H27-D2. Next base: position 15,468 of record NZ_JAYMZR010000032.1, read on the forward strand.
CGACTTCTGGAACGAGGACTGGGGCAGCGGCACCGACCTCGCGCTGTTCGTCAACATCTTCCACCTCCAGACCCCGGAGTCGGCCCGTGAGCTGCTGCTCAAGGCGGCCAAGGGGCTCACGGAGGACGGCGTGATCGCGATAGCCGACCACATCGTCGACGAGGAGGGCGGCGAGGGCTCCACCCAGAACAAGTTCTTCCGGCTGTTCGCCGCCTCGATGCTGGCCACCGGCGGCGGCGACTCGTTCACCGTCCAGGACTACGACCAGTGGCTGGCCGACGCGGGGCTGCGCCGGGTCGGGCTGCTCGACACCCCCATGCACCGGGTGCTGCTCGCCCGGCGCGCCTGATCAGCCGCGGTCAGCCGTGTCATCCGCGGTCATCCGCAGTCATCCGCACCCGACAAGCGACGAGAGTTGAGGAGGGCCCGATGGACCGATCCGTACCCCGGCTGCCGGCCGGTGAGTGCCAGGTCTGGTGGGCCGCCCCGCTGCCCGGTGCGGAGTCCCGTACCGATCTGCTCGTGCTGCTCGATGAGCGGGAGCGGGCCAGGTGGGAGCGGTTCAGGCTGCCGGACAGCCGTGCGCTGCATCTGACCGCGCACGCGCTGGCCCGGCTCGTGCTCGCCGCGCACCTCGACGCGGACCCGGCGGGGCTGCGGTTCACCGCCGTCTGCAAGAACTGCGGCGGCCCGCACGGCAAGCCCCGCGTCGTCGCCCCGGGGGACTGGGAGCTGTCGCTCTCGCACTCCGGGCGGCGGGTCGCGGTGGCGGTGGCCCGCTCGCTGCCGCTCGGCGTGGACGTCGAGCAGGTCAGCGGGCGGCGCGAGGACCTGATCGAGAACGTGCTGACGGCGGCCGAACGGCGGGCGCTCGCCGCCTGCCCCGCGGACGCCCGGCAGGCGGACTTCATCCGCTACTGGACCCGGAAGGAGTCCGTGCTCAAGGCCACCGGCGACGGGTTGACGATCGAGCCGTCCCAACTGGCCGTCAGCGCGCCGGGATCGCCGCCCGCGCTGCTCGACTGGACCGCCGCGCAGCCGAGGCCGGCCCCGCTGCACCTCACCGACCTCGACCCCGGCCCCGGCTACCGCGCCTGCCTCGCCGTACTCGGCGCGCCGGTGCGCGTCGCGCAGTACGACGCGGCGCCGCTGCTGCTGCCCGCACGGGCGCCGGTCTGACCCGGGCGCCGGCCTGATCCCCGGGGCCGGGCCGGCCCCGGGCCCACCGGGGCCCACCCCCCTTCCCCTTCCGCCGTCCGTCGCCCCGCGAGGAGCTTGCGATGTCCCGCCGCCTGTTCACTTCCGAATCGGTCACCGAAGGCCACCCCGACAAGATCGCCGACCAGATCAGCGACACCGTCCTGGACGCCATGCTGGCCCAGGACCCGCACGCCAGGGTCGCCGTGGAAACCCTCATCACCACCGGTCAGGTGCACATCGCGGGCGAGGTGGCGACCACCGCGCGGACCGACGTCGCCGCCCTCGCCCGGCAGTGCGTCCTGGACATCGGCTACGACAACTCCAAGAAGGGCTTCGACGGCGCGACCTGCGGCGTCACGGTCTCGCTGGGGGCGCAGTCGCCGGACATCGCGCAGGGCGTCGACTCCGCGTACGAGGCCAGGACCGGTGCGTACGAGGCCAAGTCCGGGGCGCACGAGGCAAGGACCGGTGCGCACGAGGCCAGGACCGGGGCGCATGAGGCCAGGACCGGACAGGACGTCGACGAGCTGGACCGGCAGGGCGCCGGCGACCAGGGCCTGATGTTCGGCTACGCGTGCGACGACACCGCCGAGCTGATGCCGCTGCCGATCACCCTCGCCCACCGGCTCGCCCGGCGGCTCACCGAGGTGCGCAAGAACGGGACCGTGCCGTATCTGCGCCCGGACGGCAAGACGCAGGTCACCATCGAGTACCTGGGCAACCGGCCGGTCCGGCTGGACACCGTCGTGATCTCCAGCCAGCACGCCTCCGACATCGACCTCGCGACGATGCTGACGCCCGACATCCGCGCGCATGTGGTCGAGCCCGAGATCGCCGCGCTGCACGCGGAGGGCATCAGCCTCGACACCGAGGGTGTCCGGCTGCTCGTCAACCCGACCGGCCGCTTCGAGATCGGCGGCCCGATGGGCGACGCGGGACTCACCGGCCGCAAGATCATCGTTGATACGTACGGCGGCATCGCCCGGCACGGCGGCGGCGCGTTCTCCGGCAAGGACCCCTCCAAGGTGGACCGTTCCGCCGCGTACGCGATGCGCTGGGTCGCCAAGAACGTGGTGGCCGCCGGGCTGGCCCGGCGCTGCGAGGTGCAGGTCGCGTACGCCATCGGCAAGGCCGAGCCGGTCAGCCTGTTCGTCGAGACCTTCGGCACCGCCCGGGTCGCCGTGGACCGCATCACGGCCGCCATCGGCCAGGTCTTCGACCTGCGTCCGGCCGCGATCATCCGCGACCTCGACCTGCTGCGCCCGATCTACGCGCGCACTGCCGCGTACGGCCACTTCGGCCGCGAGCTGCCCGAGTTCACCTGGGAGCGCACCGACCGCGCGGCGAAGCTGCGCGAGGCCGTCGGCGTCTGATGGCCGACGCAGCGGCGGGGGCCGCGTTCCGGGTCGTCAAGGGAGACCCGGATCTCCAGGAGCTGGTGGCACTGACCACGGTGCTGCACGCGCTGTCCCAATGGCCCGCCCAGTCGCCGGAGGTGGCCCGCGACCTCGCGACCTGGTGCCGCGACCGCACGGGGCCGCACCAGCCCGCGGGGTCTTGGCGGGGGACGCGTTGAGGTTGTCGGGGAGTGGGGGTGCGGTGCGCGGGACCACCCGAGACGGGGCCGCCCGCCACGAGGGTTCGTGGCGGGCAGCCCCGCTGTCGGCGCTGTCGGCGTCGCGTACGGGCTTGCACCCGGCCCCGCACCCGGCCCCGCACCCGGCCCCGCGGCCGGCGCGCCCGTCAGCCGACCAGGTGATACGCCCCGGCGACGGCCAGGAAGAGGACCGAGGCCAGCGCCGTGGCGGTGTACTGCACCCGGCCCGCCCAGCCCCACCAGTGACGCCGCCAGGCGAGGACCGCGCAGACCAGCACCGCTCCCGTGGTCGCCAGCGCGGCCAGGATCAGCGTGGGCACCACGGTCAGCAGCGGCGAGTCGCCGAGGAAGACCGTCTGGTTCAGCGCGTTGGGGTCGGCGACGAGCATCGCGAAGCAGCCGGTGGCCGTGGCCAGCAGGGCTCCGGTGCACCAGGCGAGCAGCCGGGCGAACCGGGCGCCGGGCGTCCAGACCGGGGCGGAGCGGCTGCGACGCACCATCGCGCCGACCGTCCAGCCCAGCACGGACAGGATCAGCACGGCGAGGCTGCCGAGCAGCAACTGCTGGTGCAGCGAGGGGGATTCGTACCAGGCCAGCCGCTCGTAGGCGACGGTCGGGTCGGAGTCGAGCTGGAGGTCGCCGTTCTTGAAGGCGATCCGGTCCTGGCCGCCCTTCTCCTGGAAGACGCCGGGTCCGACCCGTACCCAGTGCTGCTCGGACACGTCCGGGTCGCGGGTGAGCGGCCCGGTGGTGGTCAGGGTGCCGTTCGAGGCGGCGCTGACGTGCACCGAGCTGGTCAGCGCGGCGGCGCGGGTCAGGTCGGACTGGCTGGTGCGGGTGGAGCGGTAGTCCCCGGCGAATGCTTCGGCGTCGCTGCCGGACTTCGGGGTGAGCGCCGCGGTGGACTTGCCCGTCGCGGCCCGGTCGGCTCCCGCGCCCGCGGCCTTCTCCGGGCTCCGCTCGGCGCTCTTCTTCGCCGCGCTCCCGTAGTAGTGGTCGCTGACGGCGTTGACCAGCTCCTGGCCGGCGAACGAGGCGCGGCCGTCCTCGCCGTCGCCGTTGTAGACGACGTAGACGCCGGTGTTCCGGTCGGGGAGCAGCGCCAGGTTGCCGTGGAAGCCGGGCACGTCACCGTCCTTGACCAGCATCCGGTGGCCGTCGCGGCGGCGCTCCTCCAGGATGTAGCCGATTCCGGACATCCGGGGGTCGTTGCCGAACTGGCGCTTGTGCATGGCCGCGTTGGACTTGGCGCTGAGCACCCGGTGGCCGTCGATCCGGCCGCCGCCGAGCTGGGCGCGCAGCAGCCGGCCCATGTCGGCGGCGGTGGTGACGGCGCCCGCGCCGGTCGGCGACCAGGCTCCGTACTGGCCGCGCGCGGCCTGCTGCCCCTTGCCGTCGGGCCGGTAGCCGCGGGCCAGGCCGGCGTCGACGCGGGCGGGGTGCGGCTGGGCGAAGCTGGTGCGGTTCATGCCCAGCGGGCGCAGGACGTGCTGCTGGAGGTAGCTCGCGAAGGGCCGGCCGGAGACTTCTTCGACGAGGTAGCCCGCGAGCGCCACCCCGTAGTTGTCGTAGCTGGCGACCGTGCCGGGGGCCCGTACGCGCCGCGGCTGGTGGGCGGCGAGGCTCTCCCCGAGGCTCTCGGAGCGCTCGGGGGAGGCGCTGGCGCGGCCGATGATGCTGTTGTCGAAGCCGGCGGTGTGGGTGAGCAGATCGGCGACGGTGACCGGCTGGCCCGGCCAACTGTCCTTGATTTTGAAGGACTTGAGGTAGCGGTTCACGTCGGCGTTCAGGTCCAGCTTGCCGCGCTCGGCGAGCTGGAGGACGGCCGTGGCGGTGAACACCTTGGCGTCCGAGGCCATGAAGAAGCCCGTACGGTCCGCGGTGACCGGGGTGTCGCGCCCGATGTGGGCGACCCCGTATCCCTTGGCCAGAACCTGCCGTCCGCCGGACACCACGACGACGGCGGCGCCGGGGATGCGGTACTCCTTCAACTGGCGCTCGACGACGCCGTCGACCAGCGCGCCCAGCGACTTGGGCCGCTGCGGGGGCGAGGGGGACCGGGAGCTCGCCACGGACTGACCCGCGAGGGCCTGCCCCGCTGTCCCCAGCACGGCCAGGACGACCATGGCCACGCCGAGGAGCGCGGATGCCACCGTGACCAAAATCCGTCGAGCTGCCATCTTCCTGCTCCTTCATCGGCGTTCGGGGGTCCGTCGGGGGTCCGTCGGGGGTCCGATGCCAACAAGTCAAAGCTCTGCGGCGGGATCTTCACATGGTGTTGTGTGGCGTCTTGAGGGGACTTGACTACACCCCCGATCGGGGACGGGAGTCCAGTGATCGAACGGGCGCGCCGCAGCAGACTGAGTGCCATACAGCGGCGAGAGACCGCTCAACGAGGGGATACGGGATGAGCATCGTGAGCAGCGGCAGCGTGAGCACCGGGAACGACGGGAACGGCCGCCTGACCGGAGGCGTCCGGGGCATGGGCCGCGGGCTGGCGCTGGCCGCGCTCGCCCCGGTGGAGCTGGTGCTCTTCACCGTGATGGTCGTCGCGATCTCGCTGCTCAGCGTGGGCCTCGGCCTCTTCCTGGTGCCGGCCGTCGCCATCGCCGTCCGCGGTACCGCGAACCTCACCCGTGGCCTCGCGCACCGCTGGTCGGGCGTCGGCATCCCCGAGCCGTACCTGCCCCGCCCGCGGACCGAGCCCGGCCTCAAGGGCCAGGTGCAGCGCACCCAGTGGGTGCTCACCGACCAGGCGACCTGGCGGGATCTGGCCTGGATGCTGGTCAACCCGGTCGTCGGTCTGGTCATGCTGCTGCTGCCGCTGGCCCTCACCGCCTACGGCGTCTTCGGCCTGCTGATGCCCTTCCTGTGGGAGTCGATCTCGGACGCCGGGGGCAACAACTGGTACGGGATGATCAAGGTCAGCGGCGAGGGCACCGCGCTCGCCGCCGCCGCGCTCGGCGTCCCGGTCCTGCTGCTCGGCCTGTTCATCGCCCCCGCCCTGCTGAAGCTGCACGCGTCCTTCGCGCACACCCTGCTGACCCCCACCGAGGTCTCCCAGCAGGTCCGCCACCTCACCGAGAGCCGCAGCGACGCCGTGAACACCTCCGCCGCCGAACTGCGCCGCATCGAGCGGGACCTGCACGACGGCGCCCAGGCCCGGCTGGTCGCGATGGGCATGAACCTCGGAGTGGCCGAGCGGCTGCTGGAGAAGGACCCCGAGGCGGTCCGCGCCATCCTGGTCGACACCCGGCAGGCCTCCGCCAACGCCCTGACCGAGCTGCGCGACCTGGTCCGCGGCATCCACCCGCCGGTGCTCGCCGACCGGGGCCTGGCCGACGCGGTCCGCGCCCTCGGCATGGACAGCCCGCTGGACGTCGAGGTCAACGCCGAACTGCCGGGCCGCCCCGAGGCCCCGGTCGAGTCCGCCATGTACTTCGCGGTCTCCGAGGCGCTGACCAACGCGGCCAAGCACGGCTCGGCCCAGCGGGTCACGGTGGAACTCTGGCACGAGGACGGCCGGTTGCGGACCCAGGTCACTGACGACGGCGACGGCGGCGCCGACCCCTCGCGCGGCACCGGCCTGCGGGGCATGGAGCGCAGGCTTGCTACCTTCGACGGAGTTCTGGCCGTCACCAGCCCGGTGGGCGGTCCGACGACACTGACCATGGAGCTGCCGTGCGTGTTGTCCTCGCCGAAGACCTCTTCCTGCTGAGAGATGGTCTGGTCCGGCTCCTCCAGGCGTACGACTTCGAGATCGTCGCCGCGGTGGACACCGGACCCGACCTCCTGCAGGCCCTCCTGGAGAAGCGTCCGGACGTGGCAGTCGTCGACGTACGACTGCCCCCGACCTTCACCGACGAGGGCCTTCAGGCCGCTCTGCGGGCCCGCCGCGAGATCCCGGGACTGCCCGTTCTGGTCCTCTCCCAGTACGTCGAGCAGCTGTACGCCAAGGAACTGCTCGCGGACGGCACCGGCGGCATCGGCTATCTGCTCAAGGACCGCGTCTTCGACCCGGACGAGTTCGTCGACTCGGTCCGCCGGGTCGCCGCCGGCGGCACCGCGATGGACCCCGAGGTCATCGCCCGCCTTTTCACCGGCGCCTCCGCCGGCCGCGTCGACCCGCTGGCCCGCCTCACGGCCAGGGAGCGCGAGGTGCTGGGCGTGATGGCGGAGGGCCGCTCGAACGCGGCGATCGCCGAGCGGCTGGTGATCACCGAGCGAGCGGTCATCAAGCACACCTCCAACATCTTCACCAAGCTCGACCTGCCCCCGTCGGACGATGACAACCGGCGGGTGCTGGCGGTTCTGGCGTCGTTGAAGTAGGGGTGCCGGGCCGCCTGGTGGTGGACCTGCTCGCGCCGGACAATCTCGGCCCTCGCGCCGACCTCACGACCACTCCGCCCGGCCGCACCCTGGAAGTCCCCGGTGGTCGCCAGGCCGCACATCGAACAGAATCGGTCCGTGTGCTAGTTGGGTGACCGCATCGGCACCATTCGCCGTCCCAGCTTGCTGGGCGCCATCGTGGCGAAGGCGGCCGCGACGGGCATCAAGACGGCACCGCCGGACCGGCACTATCGGGACCTCGCGTTTCTGCTGTCTCTGCCTGCCGATCCATTGGAGCTGCGGGATCAGCTCGACAGGAGCGACCGGAAGAAGCTGGCGTTGGCCAAGGCCCTTCATGATCCGAACCACGTCGCCTGGCGTCGGCTCGTGGACACGGATGCCCGCTTGGAGGGGCAAGCGGCATACGCCCTGCTGGCGCCCGCGCGTTGACGCCGAGTCGATGCCGCTCATCCCGTTCGGCCGGACGGCCATGGCCGGAGCGGCGAGCGAGGAACGGGGCGCGAGGCGCGGGGAACGGGGCGCGGGGCGCGGAAAACGGGGCGCGGGGCGCGGGCTACTGGAGACCCGCTCCGATATACCCCGGCCGGGACAGCAGCTCGCTGTGCGTCCCGCGCTGGACGACGCGGCCCCCGTCCAGCACGATGACCTCGTCCGCCGCGGCGAGCCCCGCCGGGCGGTGGGTGACCAGCAGGGTCGTACGGCCCCGTGTCGCGTCGAGCAGATCGGCCAGCACCTCGTCGGCGGAGTCGGGGTCGAGTCCTTCCGTGGGCTCGTCCAGCAGCAGCACCGGCGGGTCGGCGAGCAGGGCGCGGGCCAGCAGCAGGCGCTGGCGCTGGCCGCCGGACATCGACGCGCCGCTCTCGCCGAGGACGGTGTCCCAGCCGTTCGGCAGCGACTCGATCCAGTCGAGCAGCCGGGCCCGGCGGGCCGCCGCGCGCAACTCCTCGTGGGTGGCGTCCGGTTTGGCCAGCGCGAGGTTCTCCCGGACGGCGGCGTGGAAGACGTGCGCGTCCTGCGTCACGCCGGTGATCAGCCGCCGTACGTCGTCGCCGTGGCAGGCCCGCAACTCCACGCCGCCGACCGTGACGCTGCCGCTCTCGTAGTCGAGGAAGCGCATGAGCACGGCCAGCAGCGTGGACTTGCCGGAGCCGCTGGCCCCGACGATCGCGACCCGGCGTCCCGGCTTCAGCGTCAGGTCGATCCCGTCGAGGGCGGCCGGGGCGTCGGCCCGGTGCCGGGCGCGCAGGCCGGAGATCCGCAGCGCGACGGGCGGCTCGCCCGGGGAGGCCGGCTCCGCGGGTTCGGCGACCGGCGGCTCGGCGTCCAGCAGGGCGGACAACCGCCGCGCGGAAGCGCGCGTTTCGGCGAACCGGCGGGCCGCGGCGGGCAGCGGAGCCAGCGCTTCGAATGTGGTCAGCGCGAGCACGGCCAGTACGGCCAGGTGGACCGCCGGCAGCTCGCCCGCCGCGTGGGCGCGCAGCGCGAGGAGGGTGACGACGACGGTGGTCAGGCCCTGAAGCAGCAGCACGGCCGAGGTGGCGAGCCCGGTGCTGAGCGCCTTGCGCCGCTCCAGCCGGGCGAGCCCCGCCCCGGCCCCGCTCGCCTGCGCGAGCGCCTCGCGGGCGGCCCCGAACGCGGCCAGGTCCGCCGCGCCCTGCGTCAGATCGAGGGTCCGCGCCGCCAACGCCCCGCGCGCCGCCTTCTCCTCGCCGCCGCTGCGCCCGGAGAGCGCGAACGTCATTAGCGGCACCAGCGCCCCCGCGAGCAGCAGCCCGACCGCGAGCGCCGCGCCCGCCGAGGGCAGCAGCCCCACGGACAGCCCGGTCGCCGTCGCCGCGACCGCCCCGGCCACGGTCGCCGGGACCAGGATGCGCAGCAGCAGGTCCTGCGCCGCGTCCACGTCGTCGACGAGCCGGGTGAGCAGATCGCCGCTGCGGAAGGCGGGCGTCCCGGCGGGCGCGAGCGGCGCCAGCGCCTCGTACACCCGGGTCCGCAGCCCGGCCACCGCCGAAAGCACCGCGTCGTGGCCCAGCAGCCGGTCGGCGTACCGCAGGACTCCCCGCCCGATGGCGAGCGCGCGCACGGCGACGATCGCCACGGCCACGGCGGCCAGCGGCGGTTGCTGGGCGGCGCGCGAGATCAGCCAGGCGGCTGTGGCCATCAGCGCCACCGCTGCCAGCTCGGCACAGGCCGCCGCTGCGGCGGCTGGCAGCAGCCGCCGCCAGTACGGGGCGAGCAGCTTGAGCAGACGCAGGGTCGGGTGCCGGGGCGTGCTGCGGGCCGCGCGGTCGCGGGCCGCCGGGGTACGGGCCAGCGCTGTACGGGCCACTGCTGTACGGGCCGCCGACGCGGGGGCTGTCGTCTGCTGGACCAGCATGGAGGGCTCCTGAGTCGGGGGCACGGGAATGGGGGACGGGGGGATGGGGGAGGGCGGCTTGCGCGAGCCGATCCGTGACGCGTGCGGAGCAAGGGGGCGATCAGGGCCGGCCCTCAGACGTCAGGCGCGGCTGTCGATGAGGGCGGGTCCGGGCCGCGCCGACCCCTCGTACAGCGCCTGTTCGGCCTCCGCGACCCGTTCCGCCTCCGCGACCCGTCCGCCGGTCACCGTGACGACCCGGTCCACATGCGGCAGCAGCGCGGGGCGGTGCGCGACCACGATCGCGGTGCGGCCGGCCATCAGCCGGGCCGAGGCTTCGACCACCGCGGCCTCGCTGTACGGGTCGAGGTGGGCCGTCGGCTCGTCGAGCAGCAGGAGCGGCGCGTCCCGCAGGAAGGCCCGGGCGAGCGCGATCCGCTGGCGCTGCCCGGTGGAGAGCCCCGCGCCGCGCTCGCCCAGTCCGGTCGCGTAGCCGTCCGGCAGCTCGCTGATGAAGGTGTCGGCGGCCGCGGCGCGGGCGGCCTCCCGTACGTCCTGGTGCGAGGCGTCCGGCCGGCCGAGCCGGATGTTGTCGGCGACGGACGCGGCGAACAGGTGCGGGCGCTGGGGCACCCAGGCCACCTGGGACCGCCAGCCGTCCGGGCTCAGGTCGGCGAGGTCCACGCCGCCGACGAGCACCCGGCCCGCCTCGGGGGTGACGAAGCCGAGCAGCAGCGCGAGCAGCGTGGACTTGCCCGCCCCGCTCGGCCCCACCAGGGCGAGCCGCTCGCGCGGGCGGACGTGCAGCGACACCCGGTCGAGCGCCGCAGCGTCGCGGGTCGGATAGCGGGCGGTGACGTGCTCGAAGCTCAGCCCGGTCACGCTCGGATCCGGTACGGCGAGCCGGGGCCGTACGGCGGGGCGCGGAGCTTCCCGTACGGCATGGGCGGCGGCGGGAGCGGCATCGGCCCGGACGCCAGCAGCCGTCCCGCCACCCCCCGCCTCGTCGTCCAGCACCGCGAACGCCCGTTCCGCCACCGCGACGCCCTCCGCGCTGTCGTGGAAGGCGGCCCCGGCGGCGCGCAGCGGCAGGTACGCCTCGGGGGCGAGGAACAGGACCAGCAGCGCGGTGTGGAGGTCCACCCCGCCCTCCATGAGCCGCAGTCCGATCGGGACCGCGACCAGGGCGACGGACAGCGTGGCGACCAGTTCGAGCACCAGCGAGGACAGGAAGGCGACCCGCAGGGTGCGCAGGGTGGCCCGGCGGTACGCGTCGGCCATCGTGTGCACGACGCCCGCCTGGTGGTGGGCCCGGCCGAAGGCCCGCAGGGTGGGCAGCCCGGTGACGACGTCCAGGAAGTGGCCGCCGAGCCGGGACAGCAGGCCCCACTGCCGGGCGGTGCGCGCGCCGGTGTGCGCGCCGACCAGTGCGCCGAAGACCGGGATCAGCGGCATGGTCACGATGATGATCACCGCGGAGGTCCAGTCGGCGACGGCCAGCCGGGTGATGACGACGAGCGGCACCACCGTCGTCGCGATCAGCTTGGGCAGGTAGTTGGTGAAGTACGGGTCCAGCGCGTCCAGTCCGCGAGTGACCAGGGTGGCGAGTTCGCCGTGCCGCCAGCGGGCCAGCCGTACCGGCCCGAGCCGCTGCGTGCGGCCCACCAGCCGGTCGCGCAGGTCCGCCTTGACCGCGGCGGCGGCGCGGGCGGCCAGGACCGTCTGCCCCCAGGCGAGCAGCGCCCGCAGCACGACGACCGCGCCGAGCGCGAGCAGCAGCCGGGAAAGGGCCGCGCTGGACGCGTCGCCGGTGAAGCCGCCCGCGAGGACGGCGGCGAGCAGTCCGGCCTGGGCGACGACGACGACGGCGGACGCTACGGTCAGGGCCGTGGTCGCGAGCAGGTGCCGGCGCAGCGCCGGTACTTCGCGCATCAGGCGGCGCTGGGTCGCGCGCGGACTCGGGGACTGCCGCTCGGGGGAAGGAGGCATCAGGGCACCAGCCTCAGAAGTAGGTGGGGGTGCGGTGGTCGACGCGGCCGCGGAAGACCCACCAGCTCCAGAACTGGTAGGCGACGATGACCGGGATCAGCACGACCCCGAAGCCCATCAGCAGCCCGAGCGTGGCACCGTCGGCCGCGCCCTCGGCGACCGTCATCCCGAACCGTTCGGCCTCGGTGGAGACCAGGACGTACGGGTACTGGGCGGCCCCGATCAGCAGCACCGGCAGCGCCGCGGCGCAGCAGGTGGCGGCGAACGCGCTCCCGGAGCGGCCCTTGGCCAGCGCGAGCCGGGCAGCGGCCAGGGCCACCAGCAGGGCGGCCACGAGCAGCGTCGCGACCAGCGGGTTGGTCACCGCGTCGGCCCCGCCGCCGGCCACCGCCGCGAGGAAGGCCAGGGCGGCGCTCGCCATCGCGGTGGTCGACAGCGCCTTGGCCAACGCCCCTGCCTGTACGGCGAGTTCTTCGGTGGAGCGGAGGGCGAGGAACGCCGCTCCGTGGGCGGCGAAGAGCGCGGTCGTCGTCACCGCGCACAGCAGCACGAACGGGTCCAGCACGCTCGACCAGCTGAGCGTGAACGACCCCTCCGCGCCGCGCGGCACGCCGCTCAGCAGCACGCCGACCACCAGGCCCCAGACGGCGGCCGGCAGGACTCCGCCGACGACGACCAGGACGTCCCAGACCCGCCGCCCGGACGTACCGCCCGCGCGGCTGCGCAGCTGTACGGCGGCGTTGCCCACGACGAGCCCGACCAGCAGCAGGACGATCAGCGGGAACAGCCCGGAGAGCAACGTCCCTTCCAGGAAAGGAAAAGCGCCGAACAGCACTCCGGCGAAAGCCACCAGCCACACTTCGTTGCCGAGGAAGAACGGGCCGAGCGCGGCCATCGTCTTACGGCGCCCCGTTTCGTCGCGGCCCAGATACGGCTGGAGCATCTGTACTCCGTAGTCGTAGCCGCCGAGCACGAAATAGCCGCCCAGCAGGAACCCCAGCAGGGCCAGCCATGCGATTTCCAGACTCATGACTCTCGCACTCCTCTCGTATTCATGCGTGGTCGGGGATTCCGAATGGGCTGTGTTGTCCGGGGTGTCCGGGTGTCCGGGCTATCCGAGCTGCCGGGAAATCTGCCGAACCCGGTGAATCTGCCGAATCCCCGAATCCGCCGTCTCGCGTCAGAAGGTCGGTACGGTCTGTTCGACCGGCGCCGGCCGGAGCGGCTCGGAGGCGCCCAGCTGGGCGCCGTCCGGCCCGCGCCGGGCGAAGCGGGCGATCAGCGTCCAGTTGGTGACGGCCAGCGCGATGAAGACGCTGAGGAAGGCGGTGAACGACATCACCATCTGGCCGGTGCTCACCGACGACATCGCGTCGCCGACCTTGAGCTGTCCGTAGACGATCCAGGGCTGCCGGCCGCCCTCGCGGAACAGCCAGCCGCCCACGGATGCGATGAACGGCACCGGGATCAGCGCGACCATCAGCCAGGCGACCGGGCGGTAGCGCACCAGCCAGTCCCGGAACAGCAGCAGGAAGGCGACCACGGTGACGATGGAGATCGTGTAGCCGATGTTCGTCATGACGTCCATCGCGTCGCCGATCCAGGACGGCGGAACGTAGTCGCCGGGTCCGTGGTCGCGCACCATCTGGGCTTGCAGTGCGCCGACCCCGTCGTTCTCCAGCGCGGCCAGCTTCATCGGCTGCGTTTTGCCCAACTCGGGCCACTGGAGGTCGCCGACGCTGATCACTGCCCAGCTCGCGGGGGCCGCGACGAGCAGTCCGAGCCGCATCGAGCGGCGGAAGAACTCGCGCTCAGAGGTCCGCTTGGCGAAGTGGTAGGCGCTCACCCCGGCGACGAACATGCCGCCGGTCATCAGCGCCGCGATGGCGATGTGGAAGAACGCGATGATCGCGCTCGGGTTGGTCAGCAGCGCCCCGAAGTCGGTGAGGTACGCGACGCCGTCGCGTACTTCGGCCCCGACCGGGTTCTGCATGAAGCCGTTGGCGACCAGAATCCAGTACGCGGAGGCGTAGGCGGTCAGCGCGACCAGCCAGATCAGGGTCACATGGACGGCCTTGTGCAGCCGTCCCCAACCGAAGATCCACATTCCGAGGAAGGTGGACTCGGCGAAGAAGGCGATCAGGGTCTCCAGCGCCAACGGGGCGCCGAAGACGTTGCCCGCGAACTTGCTCAGCCCGCTCCAGGACAGGCCGAACTGGAACTCCATGACCAGGCCGGTGACGATGCCCACCGCGTAATTGATCACGTAGAGCTGACCCCAGAACTTGGTCATCCGCTCCAGAACGGCCCGCTTGGCGGGATCCCGGGTCAACGCCGAGCGGGTGTGCATGATCGCCACCAGGGGAACCAGGCCCATGGTGAGGATGACGAACAGCCAGTGGATGCCGGTCGTGCCGGCGAACTGCAGCCGGGCGATGTCCAACGCGTCCATGACTTCACTCCCCTCACTCGTCGTTTCGCTGCGTCGTGCTGTGGTCTGTCGGGGGTCTGTGGTGGGTCTGTGGTCTGTCGTGCTGCTGGTCTGTGTCGCTCTTCTGTCGGATGCCGTGCGGCCGATTCGCGTGTGCGGTCATCCGTCCCGGGGGTCCGGGGCCGATGGCCGAGCGGTCGCAACGATGACGCTAGGGGAGTTCTTTCATGCTTTCCAAGACCAATTTCGCCATGTCATCATGACTCCAGAGGCATAAGCCGGGCCGCCGGAGCGAGCCGGAGAGTTGGAGAGACACCCATGGACCTGCTGGCACTGCGCTACTTCCAGACCGTCGCGCGCCACGAGCACATCAGCCGCGCTGCCGACGAACTGCACGTCGCGCAGCCCTCGGTGAGCCGGATGATCGCCCGGCTCGAAGCCGAACTGGGCGTCTCGCTCTTCGACCGGCAGGGCCGCCAAGTGCGGCTCAACCGCTACGGCACCGCCTTCCTGCGCCGCGTCGACCGCGCGCTCAGCGAGCTGGACGACGCGCGCCGCGAGATCGAGGACACCGCGGGGCTGAGCCTGGGCACCGTCTCCGTGGCCGCCGAAACGCTGCTCACGCTCACCGGCCTGCTCGCCAACTTCCGCACCGAGCACCCCGGCGTCGGCGTCCGGCTCTTCCAGTCCTCGGCCGAGGCGATGGTGCGCCAACTGCGCAGCCGCGAAGTCGATTTCTGCGTGGCCTCGCAGCCGCTGGCCGGCCCCGCGCTGCGGTCGGTCGAGCTGGTCCGCGAGGAGGTGCTGCTCGCGGTGCCGCGGGACCACCCGATGGCGAGCCGCGAGCGCGTCTCGGTCGGCGAGCTGGCAGGGGAGCCGTTCATCACCACCCGGCCGGGGCACTGGCAGCGCGCGCTGCTCGACAAGCTGTTCACCGACGCGGGGCTGAAACCCCTGATCACCTGCGAGGGAGACGAGCCCGGCGCCACCCAGGACCTGATCAGCGCGGGCCTGGGCGTCGGACTCATCCCCGCGATGTCCCGGCAGGCCGCCACGCACGCCCCGGTCGCCTGGCTGCACCTCGACGCGCCCGACTGCTACCGCACCCTGACCCTCGTCTGGCGCGAGGACGGCTACCTGTCCACGGCCGCCCGGCAGTTCCGCGAGCTCGCGACCACGCGCCTGCTGCTGGTCCACCGGAATGCATCGACTCGCTGATCGGATGCTCGGCTCGCTGAGCGAATCCTCAACTCCTGGAGCGGATCCTCAACTTGTGGAGCAGCTCGTGGAGCAGAAAGTCCCGGTGTTTGCTACGCTCCCCGATATCGCCAGTCCCACAGGCCGAGGACGTCGCGTTCTTGCCGGCCGTGATCGTGAAGGCGATGAAGTCGGGGGCGTTCGTCTCCCCCAGTTCCGCATCAAATAGCAAGACGCACGCCGTGACATCCGTCTCGAATGATCCGGCCGATTCCCTTTCGCAGCACCAGTTCGTTCGCATTCCACCGACTGTCGCGCTCCGGCCTTGCCGCCCTGCCGCGCCCTTCGCGCACTGAATTCGGCGTGACTTCCGGCAGGGGCTTACGCGTTGAGCCCGGGACTCGCGAGCCCCCGCTTCCCATTTCTCCCCTTCCGCTGAGGAGTACTTCCATGCCCAAGATCACCTACGTCAGTGCCGCCCAAGCCGTCCAGACGATCGACGTCCCCGTCGGCACCAGCGTGATGCGCGGAGCCGTGTCCAACGACATCGACGGCATCGTCGCCCGCTGCGGCGGCAACGCCCAGTGCGCCACCTGCCACGTCTTCGTGGACCCGACGAACGTCGACCAGTTGGAGCCGATCCGTCCCAACGAGGAGGAGATGCTGGAGTTCACGGCCTGCACCCGCGAGGAGCACAGCCGGCTGAGCTGCCAGCTCGAAGTGACCGAGGCGCTCGACGGGCTCACCGTGCACCTCCCGGACCGGCAGATCTGATGGGCCGGGCAAGCGAGACAGGACAGACGGGGCAGGCAGCGGATTCGGCCCTGCCAGGCCCGTCGGGCGAGACCGTCATCGTGATCGGAGCCGGCCAGGGCGGCTACCAGACAGCGTCCTCGCTCCGCGAGTCGGGGTTCACGGGCCGGGTGCTGCTGGTCGGGGACGAGCCCGGTCTCCCGTACGAGCGCCCCCCGCTGTCCAAGGCGTACCTCTCCGGCACGCTGGACGCGGAGAAGCTCCAGCTCCGGCCGGGCAGCTACTACGAACGCAACACGATCGAGCTGGTCAACCAGCGGGTCAGCCGGATCGACCGGCAGGCCCGTACCGTCCGGCTCGCCGACGGCGGCACGCTCCGCTACGACCACCTCGTCCTCGCCACCGGGGCCCGCAACCGGGTGCTGCCGATTCCCGGCAACGACCTGGCCGGAGTCGTCCCGCTGCGCACCCGGCAGGACACCGACCTGCTGCGGAGTTCGCTGGTGACCGCCAAGAACGTGGTCGTCGTCGGCGCGGGCTTCATCGGGCTCGAATTCGCCGCGATGGCGAACAAGCTCGGGCACCTGGTCACCGTGGTCGAAGCGCTGGACCGCCCGATGGCGCGGGTCGTCACGCCCTCGACGGCCGGCTACTTCACGGCTCTGCACGAACAGCACGGCAACCGCTTCGCGTTCGGACGGGGCGTCGCAGCCTTCCACGGAGACGGCGCGGGGCGGGTGACCGGGGTGGAGCTGGCCGACGGTACGCGGCTGGCGGCCGATCTGGTGCTGGTCGGCGTCGGGGTCGCCCCGGACACCGAGCTGGCGCGGCTGGCCGGGCTCGACGTGGACAACGGCGTCGTCGTCGACGCGCATCTGACGACCAGCGATCCGGCCATCTCGGCGATCGGCGACTGCGCGTCGTTCCCCAGCGTGCAGACCGGCGCGCGGGTCCGGCTGGAGTCGGTGCAGAACGCCGTCGACCACGCCCGCTGCGTCGCGACCCGGATCACCGGGGAGCGGCGGCCGTACGGCGACCTGCCGTGGTTCTGGAGCGACCAGTTCGCCTCGACCTTGCAGATCGCGGGGGTCGGGGACGGCCATGACACGGCGGTGCCGCTGGGCGACGCGGGCGGCGCGTTCTCGGCGCTGCTCTTCCGCGACGGGCGGCTGGTCGCGGTGGAGTCCGTCAACCGGCCCGGCGACCACATGGCGGCCCGGCGGCTGCTGGCCAACGGATGCGGGCTGAGCCCGCAGGAGGCGGCGGGGGAGGGCTTCGCGCTCAAGGCGTACCTCAAGGGACTCGCCGCCACGCCCGTTTGAGGCCGCATCGCGGCCCCGTCCGTACCGCCTCACCAGTCGCGGGCCACGCTCAGCAGATGGTCGCGGACGAGGGCCAGGTGCGGGTTGTCGGAGGGGCCGGGGCGCTGGGCGAGGTAGCCGGTGTTGATGGGGGGATCGTCCGGGGTCAGCAGCGCGACCAGCGCGCCGGCGGTGAGCTCGGCGTGGCAGAGGTAGCGGGGGAGCACGGTGACGCCGGCCCCCGCGACCACGGCGGACAGCACACCCCGCAGGTCGGGCACGACGACCGCCGCCGGGCCGGCCAGCCGCACGCCGAAGACGTGCCGCCAGTAGCGGCGGGCGATGGGCAGGTCGTCCGCGTACGTCACCAGCGGCACCCCGCGCAGCGCGGCGGAGCCCTGCGCCGCGACCCGCTCCACACCGATCCTGGCCGCCCACGCCGGCGACGCGACCAGCACGAATTCCTCGTCCATCAGCGGTACGGAGACCAGCGCCCGGCCGCGCGGACGGATGGTGGAGAGCACCAGGTCGTGGTGGCCCGCGCGCAGCCCGTCGAGCAGGCCGTCGGTGAGCCCGGTGGTGATCCGCAGCCGCACGCCGCGCTCCACGAGGGGGGCGAGCGCGGGCAGCGCGCGGACGCAGAGCAGCTCGGCCGGACCCGCGAGATGTACGGGTTCGGTGGCGGCGGCCACGCCCGTACGGCCCCGGTCGGTGACCGCCTCCAGCGCGTCCAGCGGGGCGGCGACCTGGGCCGCGAGGTCGTCGGCGACCGGGGTGGGCGCGACGCCGCGCGGCAGCCGTTCGAACAGCTCGCGCCCGAGTTTCTTCTCCAGGGCGCGGATCTGGGTGGTCACGGTCGGCTGGGACAGGGTCAGCAGCCGGGCGGCGGCGGTGAACGATCCGGCGCGGTGCACGGCGAGGAAGGTCCGCAGCAGGGTGAGGTCGAGCGGCGAGGCGGAGCCGGCTCCGCCGATTCCCTCGATTTCCCCGAGTCTCCCGCTTGCTCCGCTTGCCTCGATTCCGGCGTTCGGGAGGGGTGCCCACCCGTCCCCGCCATTGGATTCCCTATGCCTCATGATGGTGAGCCTATTGGATCTCAATGGCAGGGCGGCCTACGTT
Organism: Streptomyces sp. H27-D2; assembly: GCF_035828615.1. NCBI lineage: Bacteria > Bacillati > Actinomycetota > Actinomycetes > Kitasatosporales > Streptomycetaceae > Streptomyces > Streptomyces sp. H27-D2. Next base: position 33,761 of record NZ_JAYMZR010000032.1, read on the forward strand.
CGAGAGCGTCAACGAAATGACGCTTTGCGTGCGAAACGTCAGAGCGTCGCCCGTGGAGAGAGAAGTGACATGGCCAAGATCCTGTTCGTGATGACCGGTGCCGACCAGTGGACGCTGGCCGACGGCAGCAAGCACCCCACCGGCTTCTGGGCCGAGGAGGCCGTCGCCCCGTACCGCGCCTTCACCGCCGCCGGTCACGAGATCGTCGTCGCCACGCCCGGCGGCGTCGTCCCGCCGCTGGACAAGGGGAGCCTCGCGCCCGAGCTGAACGGCGGCCAGGAGGCGGCGGACGCGATCGCCGCCGAGCTGGCGTCGATCACCGCCATCCAGCAGCCGATCAAGCTCGAAGAGGCCGACCTCGCCGACTACGCGGTGGTGTTCTACCCCGGCGGCCACGGCCCGATGGAGGACCTCGCGGGCAACGCGGACTCCGGCCGCCTGCTGACCGCCGCCCTGGAATCCGGCAAGCCGCTCGCCGTGGTCTGCCACGCCCCCGCCGCGATGCTCGCGGCCAAGCGCGCCGACGGCTCCTGGCCGTTCGCCGGCTACCGGCTCACCGGCTTCACCAACGCCGAGGAGACCCAGGCGGGCTTCGCCGACAAGGCCCAGTGGCTGCTCCAGGACCGGCTGGTCGAGCTCGGCGCGGACTTCCAGGAGGGCGAGCCGTGGGCCCCGAAGGTGGTCGTCGACCGCAACCTGTTCACCGGCCAGAACCCGGCGTCGTCCGCTCCGCTGGCGGCCGAGGTCCTCAAGGCGCTGAACTGAGCACCTGATGGACACCCGCTGATGGGCAGCACGTGATGGGCACCCCTTGATGGACACCCCCTGATGGACATCGACCGACCCGACCGGGATCGACGGAACCCGGACCGGGACCGACCGGACCGGGACCGACCGGACCGGGACCGACCGGACCGGGACCGACCGGACCGGGACCGACCGGACCGGGACCGACCTGGCCGGGACCGGGACCGGCAGACCGAGGTGCTCGACGCGACGTACGCCTGCCTGACCAGGTACGGCGTACGGCGCACCACGATGGACGACATCGCCACCGCCATGGGGGTGTCCCGCTCAGCGGTGTACCAGTACGTACGCAACAAGGACGACGCCTTCCGCCGCCTCGCCGAGCGCCTGCACACCCAGGCGCTCGCGCGGGCCCGATGGGAGGCAGCGGCCGACGCCCCGCCCGCCGACCGCGTCCACGGCATTCTGTCGGCCAAGCTCGACCTGGTGCTGGACCTCACCGGGGACTCCCCGCACACCGTCGAACTGCTGGACGAGAAGGCGCGGCTGTTCGGCGACATCTGCCATGGGTTCACGGCGGATCTGCGCGGGTTGCTGATGGAGGTGTTCGCGGAGGCGGGGCCGGGGGCGGCGGTGGCGGGGGCCGCCGGGGCTGAGGTCGCAGCGGCGGCTCCCTCGACGGCTGCTCCCAACGCGGCGGCCGACCCGTCCACCCCCAGCGCCCGCGCCACCGACCCCGGCACGGCTGCCGACATCTGCATCGCGCTGGTCCTCGGGTTGGAATCCACGCAGCAGGGCGCGCGCCTGCTCCGCCCCGCGACGGATGCGCTGCTGGCGGGGCTGCTGGGAGGCGGCGACACGGACGGGGCCGTTCGAGACCGTTCAGCGGGGGCTTGAGCGCCTGCGCCGGGGCACGGGGGCCTCATGCGGGAAGTCGAGCAAGTGCCGGAACCGGGCGTTACTCCGTTCTGCGTCCTTCTCGCCAACGGTTGCCGTCCAGTGCCGGCACGTGGCGTTCACGAAGGTCTCAACGGCCGTCGGGTCTGCCTGCCGCCAACTGGTGAAACCGCTCAGCCATCCCAGCGCGTCGGCGGGTGATTGCCCGTAGCTCAGCAACCATGTAGCTAAATAGGCGGCGTCCACCCACGCGGGGCCGATTGCAGGCATGGCCCAATCCACTGCGTAAGCGTCTCCATCCGGGCTGCCAATCATGACGTTGTGCGGGTTGGCATCCGTGTGGAGAAGGTGCGAGCCGTTGAGTGGGTTCCTTTCCCTTGGGGTTCGATTCTCTTGCCGACCCGTTCCTACCGTCCATCTGGCCAATCAGGGAACGGCCGGAACGGGGCTAAACCCGCCCCTGCCGAGGTTCCGAATCGAAGGGGAGCCTCGATATCGGGTCGTCCGACAGGGACGGAGATGGGGGCTATCTCGTGGTGCTCAGGGCCCAGCGCACGAACACGCAGGCCCCGCCGACCATAACGATCATGAGTACGCCCCGTGAACCGGGACAGTAACCGCGTCACGCCTTCACCCGCGCCACGCGCGCCGGTTCAAGCTCAAACGGGGCCATGATCGCGAAGTCCGTGAAAGTCCGGCGGTAGTTCTGGTGCCGGGTCTCTTGGGTATGGCGTCGCATCCACTCTTCAACACGCGCCGGTTCGGTGTACGTTCCCGACTTCTCACCACACGACTCCTCGTCACCGGACACGCATTCGATCGTGTATTCCGGCAGGGCTTCGAGATCTTGAAGGGTGGTGAACGGGATGTAGCGCATGATGGCGCGCATCAGCAACCCCCGTTCCGGCTACGTTCATTCGTGACGCGCAGACGCGCGCTGAGGACTTCGGCTTGGCCTATATACATCCACTTCCGCCGTCACGGCCAACGGCCTCTGCCGCCCACGCGGGATGCGGGGCGGCAGAGGCCGTGTGCTTGCTGTGCCGGCTGGTGCTGGCGGGGTGTTCCCGGTCAGACGCGCTCGGGCACGTGGTCCGTAGTCGTAGTCGCCGCCGGCGGCGGCACCACTGCCGCCGCATCGACATCGTCACTGACACGGACATCGCCGGCGTCGTCGACCGAGTCGTCGACGCGCGAGAGGTGGCCCGGCCACCAGAAGCGCCGGCCGAGGTCCAGCGCGAGGGCCGGAACGAGGACGGTGCGTACCAGGAAAGTGTCGAGCAGGACGCCGACGCCGACGAGCACGCCCATCTGGGCCATGGTCACCAGCGGCAGCACGGCGAAGACCGCGAAGGTCGCCGCGAGGACGATGCCCGCGCTGGTGATCACACCTCCGGTGCTGGTCAGGCCCTTGATGACGCCCTTGGCGTGGCCATGCAGCCCGACTTCCTCCTTGACCCGGTGCATCAGGAAGATGTTGTAGTCGATGCCGAGGGCGACGAGGAAGACGAAGCCCAGGAGCGGTATGCCCCGGTCGACGCCCGCGTGGTCCAGGACGTGCTCGAAGAGCAGGTTCGAGGCGCCGAGCGCGCCGAAGTAGGAGACCACGACGGTCGCGAGCAGCAGCAGCGGCGCGACGAGCGCGCGCAGCAGCAGGATCAGCACGAGCAGGACGACGAGCAGCACGATCGGGATGACGACGTTCTGGTCCCGTACGGCGGCCCGCTGGGTGTCCAGGTTCTGCGCGGTGGAGCCGCCGACCCGAGCGTCCGCGCCGGAGACGGCGTGCACCTTGTCGCGCAGGGCGTCCACGGTGTCCTTGGCGGCCTGGCTGTCCGGGGCGTTCTTCAACACCACGGAGATCTCGGTCAGTCCGCCCTGGGGCGAACGGCCGACGGCGGTGGCCGAGGCTACGCCGGCGGTGTCTTCCGCGGCCTGTGCGACCCGGTCCGCGGCGGAGGTCTCGACGACGATCTTCGCGGGGTCGGACGCGCCGGAGGGGTAGTGCTGGGACAGGCGGTCCTGGGCGACGACGGACTCGGGCTTGTCCTGGAACTGCTCGGACTGCCGCAGCCCCATGTTCATGCCGAACGCGCAGAGCGCGAGCGCGCCGGTGACGCCGAGCGAGATCATCCACGACCAGCGCGGACGCTTGGAGACGGCGGCCCCGATGCGCTCCCAGGTCGTCCGCTCGGCGCGCGGCGCGGTGCCGAAGTGCGGCACGAAGGGCCAGAAGACCCAGCGGCCGGCGATGACGAGCAGGGCCGGCAGGATCGTGACCATCGCGAGGAAGCCGCAGATCACACCCACCGCGCCGACCATGCCCATGGAACGCGCGTTGTTCATGTCGGCGACGGCCAGGCAGGCCAGGCCCACCGCGACGGTGCCCGCGGAGGCGAGGATCGCCGGGCCGCTGCGGCGCAGCGCGACCTGCATCGCGGTGTGCCGGTTCTCGTGCCGGTGCAGTTCCTCGCGGTAGCGGGCGATCAGCAGCAGCGCGTAGTCGGTGCCGACGCCGAAGACGAGCACCATCAGGATGCCGGCGCTCTGCGGATCGACCGGCAGATCGGCGTACTTGGCGAGCAGATAGGTGCTGACCTGCGTGAGCACGGTGGCGAAGCCGACCGAGAGCAGCGGGAAGAGCCACAGGATCGGGCTGCGGTAGGTGAGCAGCAGCAGGACCGCGACGATCAGGCCGGTGGCGATCAGCAGCGTCGAGTCGAGGCTGTCGAAGACCTTGGTCTGGTCGATCAGCGAGCCGGCCGGTCCGCCGACCTCGATGTCGAGTCCGGGCGGGGCATTGGCCGCGGCGGTGTCGCGGATCTCCTCCACCTTGTCGCTGATGTCGTCATCGTTGGCCAGCGGCACGACGAGCATCAGGGCTTTGCCGTCATCGGAGGCCACGGCCGGGGCCACCTGCTCGCCCTTGGGCGCGTACGTGCCGAACGCGCCACGGTCCGACTGGGCCTTGGCCCGCTCCGTGCCGGTGATCGCCCCCTCGCCGCTGTAGACGATGACGGCCGGCATGAGCGCGTCCTTGCGGAACTGCTCCAGCTCCGTGTTGACCTCGGTGGACTCGGCGCTGTGCGGGAGGAAGGCGTTGGCGCTGCTGTCCGAGACGTCGCCGAGCTTTCCGGCGAGCGGGCCGAGGGCAATGGCGATGATCAGCCAGGCGGCGAGCACGAACCATTTGCCGCGTCGGCCACCGGGCGCGGCGGCCGGCCGTTTGATCCACGCGGGCATGGGTTGTCTCCTTTTGCTGGGGATGTGTTCTGCGAGGGGCTCGCTGGGCTGCGCCGCTGCTTCGACGGAGGGCCGCTGTGACCCGGCACGGTCTTCCGGGTTCTTCCGGGTTGCCTTCCAGCAACTGAACGCGGACCGTGGCTGGTTGCTCGTACCGCTCCGCGCGGGTCGCACGGGTTACGGGTCGCGCGGTCGCGCGGGTCGGCCCAGGTTCAGGTGTAGCGCCGACGGCTAATGAGGCTCTCGCGGGCGGGTGGAGCGGGGTGCGGGTCGCGGGCGAGCGGGGTCGCGATCAGGCCCGACTCAGCCAGGCCCTCGCCGGCCGGAGTCGGGCAGGGAGTCGGGCAGGGAGTCGGGCGCTGGGCGAGGAGAAGCTGTCGGCCTGGGGGTCCTCGTACGGGACCTATGCAGGGGCCGTGTACGCGCAGAAGTACCCGCGGCACACCGACCGTTGGGTACTGGACAGCAGCGGCGACCCCGACCCGGACCGCGTCGCGCGGGGCTGGCTGGCGAACATGTCGGCGGCGGCGGACGACCGGTTCCCCGACTTCGCGAGCTGGGCGGCGGACCCGGCCCGGAAGGACGGGGGACTGCGGCTGGCTGAACGCCCCAAGGACGTACGCCCGTTGTTCCTCTCCCTCGCGGCGAAGCTGGACCGCGAGCCGAGGGAATCGACGGTGCCGGGCGTCCCGCTGACCGGCAACCGGCTGCGCCAGGCGCTCCAGAACGCCCTGTACAGCGACGCCTCCTTCCCCGGCCTGGCCCGTCTCATCCAGTCGGCCCAGTCCCCGACCGCCGAGCCGGACCTCCCCGGCGACATCGCCCATGCCTTGCCTGACGAGGCCGCGGCGGTCGTGATGGCGACGGTCTGCAACGACGTGCGCTGGCGCGGCACGGTCTCCTCGCACCAACGCGCGGTGACCACCGACCGCGCCCGCCACCCGCTCACCGCCGGCATGCCGGTGAACATCACGCCCTGCGCCTTCTGGAAGAACGCACCGAAGGACCGGCCCACCCGGATCACCGCCGACGGCCCCTCCGACATCCTGATGATCCAGAGCCTCCGCGACCCCGCCACCCCGTACTTCGGCGCCCTGAAAATGCGCGGGGCCCTCGGTGACCGGGCCCGCCTGATCACGGTGGGCCATGGCGGACATGGCGTCTACCTGGGCAACGGGAACGCTTGCGGCGACCGCGGGGTCACGGAATTCCTTACGGCAGGGGTGCGGCCGGAGCGGGATGTGCATTGCGCGGACTGAGCGGGCGGGGGCCGGCGAGAGGCGTAGCCGGCCGTTCCCGGCTGGTCGCGCGCTCGGTCAGAGGCCGCCGGGACAGGTGCCCACGTCGCTGCCCGCCCGGCCTGCCGTCGCAGTGCTCGGGTGCTCCGTCGTACACGAACCCGCCACCGATCACGCGTCGACGGTCGCCTCTCGCCCCAGCCACAGATCCGGCCCGAAGACCTCGTAATGGATGCGCGAAGCGTCCACGCCCCGTGCCAGCAGCTGAGCTCGGACCGCCCGCATGAACGGCAGCGGCCCGCAGAGATACGCATGGACGCCGTCCGGCAGCGGGACCTCGGCGAGGTCGACGAAGCCGGCCAGGTCTTCCGGGGCCGCCCCGTCCGGCTTCTCGTACCAGAAGTGGGCTCGCCCGTCCGCGAGCCGCCGGGCCAAGTCCTTCTGCTGGGTGCGGAGGGCATGGTCGGCCGCCGTCCGGTCGCCGTGGACGACGGTGACCGCGCCGCGGTGCCCGTCCAGCGCCAGCTGTTCCAGCATGGCGAGCATCGGAGTGCAGCCGATTCCCGCGGAGGCGAGCAGCAGGGGCGCGGCGGTGTCCTCGATGACCAGGTCGCCGTACGGCGCGGACACGTCGAGCGTGTCCCCCTCGCTGACGTGGTCATGGAGATGGTTGGACACCTCGCCGCCCGGGCCGCTGCTGCTGGCCGAGCCACTGCCGTCACCGCCGCCCCGAGCCCGCTTCACGGTGATGTACCGGACGTCGTCCGTCCCCTGATCGGCGCGTGAGAGGCTGTACTGGCGTATCTGGCGTGCCCCGTCCGGCAGTTGGACCCGTACGGAGACGTACTGGCCGGGCCGGAAGCCCGGAGCCGTGCCGCCGTCGGCGGGGGTCAGTGCGAAGGTCGTCACATCGTCGGTCTCCCGGGTGCGGGCGACGACGGTCCATGTTCGCCAGGTGTCGCCGATGAGCACCCCGTGCTGGGCGTAGAGGCGTCGCTCGATGCTGATGAGGCTGTTGGCCATCAGCCAGTACACGTCGTCCCACGCCGCGGCCACTTCGGCGGTGAAGGGAGCGCCGAGCACCTCGCCGACGGCCGCCATCAGGTGTTCGTGCACCACTGGGTACTGCGCCGGGCGGATGCCGAGGGAGGCGTGCTTGTTGGCGATGCGGCCGAGGAGTGCGTCGGGCCGTTGGTCCGGATCGTCCACCAGCATGCCCGCGAAGGCCGCGAACGCGCCGGCCAGCGCCTGCTGCTGGGTTCCGACGGCTTGGTTGCCGCGGTTGAACACGTTGCGCAGCAGTTCGGGGTGAGCTGTGAAGAGCCGGGCGTAGAAGCGCTCGGAGATTTCTCTCAGGGAGGCTGCCACCGTGGGGAGGGTGGCACGGACGACGACCATGGACGCATCACTGAGCACGGGCACTCCTCGTCAATATTATTCATTTGACATGCATGTTTTTGGTTGTGGGTTGAAGGGGGCGGTGCGGTGGGGGTGGTGGACCCGGGGGCCGCGCGGTCAGGCGCCTCTGCCGATCAGGCCGATCAGGACCGGCCCCGTCGGTGACCTGGTCAGGTCTTCGACGGTGAGCGGGTCCAGCGAGGCGTAGAAGGCCTCCTGTGCCTGGCGCAGCGCTCCGCGCAGTCGGCAGGCCGTGTTCAGGGGGCAGGGCGTGGCCCCCTCGCAGTCCACGACCTCGCCGTCCCCCTCCAGTCGCCGCATCAGGCCGCCGACCGACGCGCGCCGGCCCGCCGCGGTGATGGCCAGTCCGCCGCCGCGGCCCCGGCGCGTCTCCACCAGGCCGAGGTGCTGCAAATGGGCCACGACCTTCGTCAGGTGCGAGTAGGGCACCCGCATCGCGTCGGCGATCTTCCGGATCGTCGACGGCTCCTCGCCGGTGACGGTGAGGGACATGACGACCCGCAGGGCGAGGTCCGTCGACTTGTTGAGCCTCATGAGCGGACTCTAACATTCATCTGAGATGAATATTAGAGATTCGGTGCGACTGGGGATGCGAGTACGGGCGCGCGCGGATCAGGAGGGCCCGCTCCGAGGTGTCGCCGCGAGACGCGAAGCCCGGCGATCGCCTGGGCGGGCAGCCTGCCGAACGTGCGGTGCTCAAGGCGGGCGACGGCCTTACGGATCGTGGCGGCGGCCAGGCGTCCGGAGGGGGAGCTCGCCCGGCGGCTCGGCGCCCGGCGGACCGCCGCCCCTGTGGCCGTACGCAGGGGCTGCTGTCGGGAAGGGGCGATCCCGAGATAGCTTGATATCGAGATAGTTCTAGACGCTTGAGATAGTTCTAGACGTGAGACGTGAAGCGGAGTATCGGTGACTGACTCGACCTCGACCATCATTTACACGCACACCGACGAGGCCCCGGCCTTGGCGACGTATTCGTTCCTGCCTGTCGTCCAGGCGTACGCCTCGACAGCGGGCGTCAGTGTGGAGACGCGCGACATCTCCCTGGCCGGGCGCATCATCGCGAGCTTCCCCGACCGTCTGGAGGAGGGGCAGCGCATCGACGACGACCTCGCCGAGCTGGGCAAGCTGGCCAAGGACCCCGCGGCCAACATCGTCAAGCTGCCGAACGTCTCGGCGTCCATCCCGCAGCTCAAGGCGGCGATCGCGGAGCTCCAGCAGAAGGGCTACGCGCTGCCGGCCTACCCGGACGACCCGAAGACCGACGAGGAGCGGGACGTCCGCGGGCGGTACGACAAGGTCCAGGGCAGCGCCGTCAACCCGGTGCTGCGCGAGGGCAACTCCGACCGCCGCGCCCCCGCGTCGGTCAAGAACTACGCCAAGGCGCACCCGCACCGCATGGGCGCCTGGACGGCCGACTCGAAGACCAACGTCGCGCAGATGGACGCCAACGACTTCCGCTCGACCGAGAAGTCCCTGGTCGTGGCCGAGGACGGCGCGCTGCGCATCGAGCTGACCGGCGACGACGGCAGCACGACGGTGCTGCGCGAGTCGGTGCCGGTGCTCAAGAACGAGGTCGTGGACGCGTCCGTGATGCGGGTCGCCGCGCTGCGCGAGTTCCTGGTGGCGCAGGTCGCGCGGGCCAAGGCCGAGGGCGTGCTGTTCTCCGTGCACCTCAAGGCCACGATGATGAAGGTCTCCGACCCGATCATCTTCGGCCACGTCGTACGCGTCTTCTTCCCGAAGACCTTCGCCGAGCACGGCGAGACGCTCGCCGCGGCCGGCCTGAGCCCGAACGACGGCCTCGGCGGCATCTTCAAGGGCCTGGAGTCGCTGCCCGAGGGCCCGGCGATCAAGGCGTCCTTCGAGGCCGAGCTGGCCGAGGGCCCGGAGCTGGCGATGGTCGACTCCGACCGCGGCATCACCAACCTGCACGTCCCGAGCGACGTCATCGTCGACGCCTCGATGCCGGCCATGATCCGCACCTCCGGCCGCATGTGGGGTCCGGACGGCGAGGCGGCCGACACCCTCGCCGTCATCCCCGACAGCAGCTACGCCGACGTCTACCAGGTCGTCCTCGACGACTGCCGGGCGCACGGCGCCTTCGACCCCTCCACCATGGGCTCGGTCGCCAACGTCGGCCTCATGGCGCAGAAGGCCGAGGAGTACGGCAGCCACGACAAGACCTTCGAGATCCCCACCACCGGCACGGTGCGGGTCCTCGACGGAGCGGGCAACACCGTGCTGGAGCAGACGGTCGGCGCCGGTGACATCTTCCGGATGTGCCAGACCAAGGACCTGCCGATCCAGGACTGGGTCAAGCTCGCCGTCACCCGCGCCCGCGCCACCGGCGACCCGGCCGTGTTCTGGCTGGACGAGGGCCGCGCGCACGACACGAACCTCATCGCCAAGGTCAAGCAGTACCTCCCGGAGCACGACACCGAGGGCCTGCGGATCGAGATCATGTCCCCGGCCGAGGCCACCGCGTTCTCCCTGGAGCGCATCCGCCGCGGCGAGAACACCATCTCGGTCACCGGCAATGTGCTGCGCGACTACCTCACCGACCTGTTCCCGATCCTGGAGCTGGGCACCAGCGCCAAGATGCTCTCGGTCGTCCCGCTGATGTACGGCGGCGGCCTCTTCGAGACCGGCGCCGGCGGCTCCGCGCCCAAGCACGTACAGCAGCTGGTCAAGGAGAACTACCTGCGCTGGGACAGCCTGGGCGAGTTCCTCGCACTCGCGGTCAGCTTCGAGCACCTCGCGCAGACCACGGACAACCCGCGCGCCCAGGTCCTCGCGGACACCCTCGACCGCGCGACCGGCACCTTCCTCAACGAGGACAAGTCGCCGAGCCGCAAGCTGGGCGGCATCGACAACCGCGGCAGCCACTTCTACCTGGCCCTCTACTGGGCCCAGGAGCTGGCCAAGCAGACGGACGACGCCCAGATGGCCGAGGCGTTCACGGCTCTCGCCAAGACGCTGGCCGAGCAGGAGCGGACCATCGTCGACGAACTGATCGCGGTCCAGGGCTCACCGACCGACATCGGCGGCTACTACCAGCCCGACGCGGCCAAGGCGTCGGCCGTCATGCGGCCGTCGGCGACCTTCAACACGGCCGTCGCGAGCCTCGCCTGACGGGTTCTCGCCTGATGGGTGCCTCGCCTGGCGAGACCCACGCCTGACGAGTTCCGCGCCTGATGCGATCCGCGCGGCGGCTGACGTCGACCGACGCCGACCGACCAGGCCCGCGCGGCAGTTCCACGAAATGCACGAAAGGCCCCCGGGCCCAGTCCACCGCCGAAAGGTTGCCGTCCTGTGGCGGACTGGGTCCGGGGGGTCTTGTGGTGGACGCTGTTCCAACTGCGCCCCACGCCCCACGCCGGACGAGCTGATCGGGACGTCGTGGTAGCGCTGGAGGCACATCGCGATCTTGACTGGACCGAAGTGTGCTGCTGCCGTAACCACAAGATCTTCTCCCCGACGGATCCGGCCCGCTTAGCCGGGTTGCCTACCCTGCGATCACCCACCCGATAGGTTCATCCCCTGCCCGGCCGCCTCCTGGAACTCCACGTCGAGAACTTCCGCAGTCTGCGTGACGTGACGATCCCCCTTGGCCCGCTCACTGTGCTTGTGGGGCCTAATGGGGTGGGCAAGTCGAACGTCCTGGGCGTCTTCGACTTCCTCGCCGCGATCATCCGAACCGACCTCCAACCCGCGCTCGATGAGCGCGGTGGTTTCGACGAAGTGGGCTTCTGGGGTGGTGCGAAGCCTCCGACATCGATGAAGATCCACCTCAAGGCCACCTGGACGACTCATGCGAGCTTCCAGGCCCCGGACGAGTACTCGCTGACCATTCGCAGGCGTTCCCTCCCGAACAGCCGCGAGTCCTACACCCTGTCGCGCGAGGAGAGTTTCCAGTTCAAGCGCACCCAGGGCAGAGGGCGACGCATCACGATTTCAGGCGGGAAAGCACGTGTGGTCGACAAGAGAGCAGGCCGGGACTCCGATGGCGGCAGTTTTGGTATCCAACGACTGAGTAGTGGGTTGTCGACGTTGCCCCGGCTGGGGCGTTCAGACGGTGGCGAGGAGGTCACCCGAGTCGCCGAACGCCTCTCCTCGTTCAGGGTGTTCGATGTGAACGTTGCCGCCGCGCGGCGGCCCACCCGTTCCCGCTCCATTCTCGCCGGCGGCTTGGATCCGCAGGCAGAGAACCTGGCCGCGTTTCTGGTCCAGCTCAGTGCTGACGAGGAGCGCTGGGACCTTCTTACGAAGGATGCACGCCGCGTACTGCCGCAACTGGAGGCCATTGAGTTTGAACAGGTCGGGGGCTATGCCGACCGGCTCGCTGTCGTGCTCCACGAGCGGGGCCTACGCCGTACCACCCCGTTGGCAGACGCCTCATTCGGCACGGTGCGTCTTCTGGGCTTGCTGGCCATGTTTTACGATCCGCAGCCGCCGGCGCTTACCTGTGTTGAGGAGATCGACCATGGTCTGCACCCTCAAGCCCTTGAGCTCATCGTGGAGCGGCTGCGGGAGGCATCGGAACGAACCCAGTTCATCGTGGCGACCACTCGCCCGCGCTTGTCGACCGCTTGGAGCCGAGCGAATTCATCGTGTGTGACCGCGACGAAGAAGGCGCGTCCGTCATCCCTGCGCTCACGGCTGAAGAGATCGAGGAGATCGTTGCAGAGACGGGTAACCAGCCACTGGGTGAACTGTGGTTCTCCGGCGTGCTTGGTGGCGACTTGACGGTCGCTGGTCGCATTCCCAGAGTCTGTCCGGAAGAACCGCGCACGCGCCCCGGACGGCCGAGCCCGGCTGGCCCGCTCCCGCCCCGGGGACGGCCCCACACCACCACCCCCCCGACACTCCCCCACATTCAGCCCCCATTCAGCGGCCGCACGTCACAATCAGGACATGCGGGTGCTGGTCGTCGAGGACGAGGAGCGCTTCGCCGAAGGGCTGCGCAACGGTCTGGAGGCGGAGGGCTTCGCCGTCGACGTCGCGCTCGACGGCACGGACGGGCTGTGGCGGGCGCGCGAGAACCCGTACGACGCCATCGTGCTCGACATCATGCTGCCGGGCCTGAACGGCTACCGGGTCTGCGCTGCGCTGCGCGCCGAGGGCAACTGGACGCCGATCCTGATGCTCACCGCGAAGGAGGGTGAGTGGGACGAGGTCGAGGGGCTGGACACCGGTGCTGACGACTATCTGACCAAGCCCTTCTCGTACGCCGTGCTGCTGGCCCGGCTGCGGGCGCTGCTGCGCCGCGACCCGCGCGAGCGGCCCGCCGCGCTCACCGCCGGTGACCTGCGGCTCGATCCGGCGGCCCAGGAGGTCTCGCGCGGCGGTGCACGGATCGAACTGACCGCCCGCGAACTGGCGTTGCTGGAGTTCCTGCTGCGCAGGCGCGGCGAGACCGTGTCCAAGCGGGAGATCCTCGCGCATGTCTGGGACGACGACTTCGAGGGCAACTCGAACATCGTCGAGGTCTACGTCCGTCATCTGCGCAACAAGCTCGACCGGCCCTTCGGGCGGGCCGCGATCGAGACCGTGCGCGGCTGCGGCTACCGGCTGGCCTCCGATGGGGGGTAGCGAGAGGGGCGCCAGAGACGGGGATGGCAGAGACGGGGCCGGCGAAGACGCGGCCGGCAAGAAGAGAGATCCGGCGAAGGGGTCGGCCATGGGCGTCAGGTTCCGGTCGACGGTGGCGGCCGTCCTCGTCGTCGCGGTGGGGCTGCTCGCCGGGGCGGTGGCCCTGGTCGTGCTGTTGCGGGCCGAGCTGACCGACGACGTACGGCAGGCCGCCCGCGCCCGCGCCGAGCAGGTGGCCGCCGTCATCGAGTCCGGGCGCGGGGTGCCCTCGCTGGCCGTCGCCGAGCGCGACGAGCAGTTCATCCAGGTCCTGGACGCCAACGGCGCGCTGCTCGCGAGCAGCGGGAACGTCGAGGAGCTGCCCGTCCTGGCGCGCCCGGAGAAGGACGGCGAGGCCAGGGTCACCACTCCGCTGGACGAGGACGAGTTCCTGGTGGTGGCGGCTACCGCCGACGGGCCCGACGGACGGAAGACCGTACTGGTCGGGCGGGCGCTGCTCGCGGTCGCCGAGTCGACGCGGATCGTCACCCGGCTGCTGTTGCTGGGGCTGCCGCTGCTGCTTCTGCTGGCCGCGGCGGCCACCTGGATGGCGGTGGGGCGGGCGCTGGCGCCGGTCGCCGCGATGCGCGCCGAGGTCGAGGCGATCTCCGCGACCGAGCTGCAACGCCGGGTGCCGCTGCCGCGGGGCCGTGACGAAATCGCACGGCTCGCGGTCACCATGAACCGCATGCTGGACCGTCTGGAGCGCGCCCAGACGGCGCAGCGGCGCTTCATCTCGGACGCCTCGCACGAGCTGCGTTCCCCCGTGGCCTCCGTCCGGCAGCATGCCGAGGTCGCGCTCGCCCATCCCGGCCGCTCGACCCAGGAGGAGCTGGCGGCGACGGTACTGGCGGAAAATCTGCGTATTCAGCGGCTCGTCGACGATCTGCTGCTGCTGGCGCGGGCCGACGAGGACGCGCTCCGGCCGCGCCGGCAGACCGTCGACCTCGACGACCTGGTGCTCGACGAGGCGCGGCGGCTGCGTGCCGCGGCGCCCGCCCTGCGGATCAGTACGGCGGGGGTGTCGGCCGCCCGGCTCCAGACGGACGCGCAGGGTCTGCGCCGGGTGCTGCGCAACCTCGGTGACAACGCGGCCCGGCACGCGCGGGAGCGGGTGGCTTTCGGACTCACCCGGGAGGAGGACGGCCGGACCGTGCTTCTGGTCGAGGACGACGGCCCCGGAGTGCCGCCTGCCGACCGGGAACGGATCTTCGAGCGGTTCGTACGGCTCGACGACGCGCGGGCCCGTTCCGGGAAGGGGGGCGGCGGCAGCGGGTTGGGGCTGGCGATCGTCGCCGAGTTGGTGGCGGCGCACGGCGGTACGGCCACGGTGGGCGAAAGCCCCCTGGGCGGGGCGCGTTTCGAGGTGTGGCTGCCTCGCGGCTGAACGCGGGTTCAGTTTCGTTCAGGGTCTGTTCAGCGGCCTGCTGCCACGGTCTGGGTACGAACGGTCTGGATACGAGACGAGGAGGTGCGTCATGGACCGCAGGACACTCGCGGATCGCAGAGCACTCACGGACCGCAGAACGCTCGCGGCAGCGGTGGCGGTGGTGTTGGCCGCGACGCTCGCGACCGCCGGATGCGGCAGCGGCGGCAGCAGCAGCTCGCAGAGCGCGAAGAAGAGTACGGGCTGCGTACAGATCGTCAACGAAGCCACCGGCAAGAAAACCGGCAAGTGCATGCCGCTCGCGCCCAAGAAGGACCGGGTCGACCTGGACAAGCCGGCCTTCTCCCGCCCGACGTCCATCACCAACCCGCTCCACCCCAGCTCGCGGGTCCAGCAGGTGATCTACGGCGGCCAGGTGGGCGGCAAGCCGTTCCGTACCGAATTCACCCTGCTGCCCGACAAGAAGACCATCGCCCTGAACGGCGAACGCGTGAAGGTGCGAACCCTCCAGTACACGGCACTGTCCGACGGGCGGATCGAGGAGGTCGCGCTCGACTGGTTCGCGCAGGCCGATGACGGCTCCGTCTGGTACCTCGGCGAGGACGTCTTCAACTACGCGGACGGGGTCGTCGCCGACACCGACGGCACCTGGAAGGCGGGCAGGACCGGACCCGCCGCGATGATCATGCCCGCGCATCCGAAGGCCGGCGATGTGTACCGGCCGGAGAACGCGCCCGAGGTCGTATTCGAGGAGGTCACGGTCAAGGCCGTCGGGCAGACCGTCCCGGGTCCGTACGGGCCGGTCAAGGGCGCGGTGACGGTGAACGAGCTCCATATGGACGGCTCTCGCGAGGACAAGGTCTTCGCCCCCGGGTACGGGGAGTTCTCCACCGGGGAGCCGAACGGTGACCTGGAGGCGGTCTCGCTGGCCGTGCCCACCGACGCGAAGCCGGGTCCGGTGCCCAGCGGGCTGGCTGCCCTGTCGGACGCCGTACGCACGGCACACGACGAGTCGACGGGCCAGGCGGAGGTGCGGAAGCTGCGCGCCGCCTGGGACGCGTACCGGGCGTCGGACCGGGTGTCGCCGGTCCTCACGCGGCAGATGAACCGCGATCTGGGCTCGCTCGCCGCGGCGGTCGCGGCGCACGACGCGCGGACGGCGCGCGGAGCCGCGCTGCGGGTCGCCCAGAACGACCTCGACCTGCACCTGCGCTACGAACCGCTCGCGACGGTCGAGGCGGCCCGGATGGACCTGTGGGCGCGCCAGTTGAAGCTGGACGCCGCTGCCAAGGACGAGGGCGCGGTCGCCGGGGACGTCACCAGCCTCGAACTCACCTGGGAGCGGGTCGAACACAGCACGGCACCAGGCAAGGCCGAGCGGATCTCCGGGCAGTTGCGCGAGCTGCGCGGGGCGGCCGACCACAAGGACACGGCCGAGGCCGCGAAGCTGGCGCCCGCGCTGACGGGCTCGCTCGCGGGACGGTCCTGAGGTTCCGGGGGCGAAGTGGTGTGCGAGGGGGCGGTCACTGCCCTCCCTCGCACACCTATCCATGTAACACCTGATACATTCATCATTGTGACAGACCAAGAACATCAGGTGCGTTGGCTCGTACTCGTGATCAAGTTGTCCGCCGAGCCTTCGAGGCACCGAGTGGCCGTCTGGCGGGAGCTGCGCAAGGTCGGCGCCCTCTCGCTGGGCCAGGGGATCTGGGCCGTGCCGGATGTGCCGGTCTTCGCCCACGGCGTGCGGCGCGCCATCGAGCTGGCCGAACGGGCGCGGGGTGAGGCCGTGGTGCTGGAGGCGGTCGGGCGGGGGCCTGATGACGCGGCCCGGTTCCAGGCGATGTTCACCGCGGCGCGGCAGGCGGACTGGGCGGAATTCCTCTCCGACTGCGGCAAGTACGAGGCCGAGTTGGCCAAGGAGATCCGCATCGCGAAGTTCACGCTGGCCGAGCTGGAGGAAGAGGAGCAGAGCCTGGAGCGGCTGCGGCGCTGGCACCGGGACTTGACGGCGCGGGACGTATTCGGCGCGCCGGAGGCGGCGCGGGCCGGGGAACGGCTCAAGCAGTGCACGGTGGCGTGTGAGGACTACGCGGAACGGGTTTTCCGCGCCCTGCACGGGACGTCGGAGGAGGACCGGTGACGGCGCCAGCCGCGCGGGCCGCGCCGGGCCGGCAGATGTGGCCGCTGTACGCGGCCGCCTTCACCACCGCCTTCGGCGCCCACGGCATCGCGGCCAACCTCGGCGGGTTCTCCGAGGACACCGTCACGTCGCTGCTGATGCTGGGCGCGCTGCTCGCGCTCTACGACGGGGCGGAGGTGCTGCTCAAGCCGGTCTTCGGCACCCTCGCGGACCGTGTCGGCGCCCGCCCCGTACTGCTGGGCGGGCTGGTCGCCTTCGCGGCGGCGTCCGCCCTGTACGTACTCGCGGACAGCCCCGGCTGGCTCTGGGCGGCCCGCCTGGGCCAGGGCGCCGCCGCCTCCGCGTTCTCCCCGTCGGCCTCGGCACTGGTCGCCCGGCTCAACCCGGCGGCCAAGCACGGGCGGGCGTTCGGCAGCTACGGCTTCTACAAGTCCATCGGCTACACGCTCGGCCCGCTGCTCGGCGGCGTGCTGGTCTGGGCCGGCGGACTGCGGTTGCTGTTCACGGTGATGGCGCTGCTCGGCGCGGCCGTCGCGATCTGGGCGGCGCTCGCCGTACCGCGCGTACCGCCGCTGCCGCGCACCCGGCAGACCGTGGCGGACCTGGCCCGGCGACTGACCGACCCGGCCTTCCTGCGGCCGACCGCGGCCCTCGCGGGCGCCACCGCCGCGCTCTCCGTCGGGGTCGGCTTCCTGCCGGTGTCCGGTGCGGCAGCCGGGCTGGGCGCGGTGGCCACCGGCGCGGCCGTTTCGGTACTGGCCCTGTGCGCGGCCATCGTCCAGCCCAAGGCCGGGCGGGCCCTGGACGCCGGACGCCTCACCGCGCGCACCGGCATCGCCGTCGGCCTGCTGACCGCGGCCGTCGGCCTCGCCTGCGCGACGCTGCCGGGGCCGGCCGGCGTCCTGCTCGCCGCGGCGCTGATCGGCGCGGGTACGGGCCTGATCACCCCACTCGGCTTCGCCGCCCTCGCGGCCTCCACACCCCAGGATCGACTCGGCCAGACCATGGGATCCGCCGAACTCGGACGGGAACTCGGCGACGCGGGAGGCCCGTTGCTCGTCGCCGCTGTCGCCACGCTGGCGACGCTCACCTACGGGTACGCCGCGCTCGCCGTCCTCCTGGCGATCGGCCCGGCCTTCGCTCTCGCGGCCTCCCGCCGGCGGGCTGCCTCCGTACCTACGGGCGGCGGGCCGACAGGCGGCGGACCAACGGCGTAGCAACGCGCGGGGAACGGCGGCCGGGGGACAGCGGCTGGGGGCCAGCGGCCGCGTCGATGACGCCGCTCCGCCGGCGGCCCGGCACCCGCCGCCCGACGCCGCACGCGACGGTCGACTCCTTTCGTACCCCGGCGTCGTAGGGCCACGCGCCCATCCTCGCGGCCGTACAGGCCGCGGGTTGACCCGACCACTGGCCACACCCGACGACCAGACGGGATCCCTGAGGGGAATCGCGCAGGTGTCCTTCCCCTCGTAGCGTTGAGTCCGTGATTGCAGGGGAAGTTGAGAGTCATGGCGGAGAAGCGGCGGAAGTTCGATGCGGAGTTCCGTGAGGGGGCTGTCCGGGTCGTCACCGAGACCGGGAAGCCGATCGCGCAGGTCGCGAAGGACATGGGGATCAACGAGACCACGCTGGCGAGCTGGGTCTCCCGGGCCCGCAGGGCCGGCGGTGACGGCACGGTGGGTGAGGCCGAGCGGGAGGAGCTGCTACGGCTGCGACGCCAGGACGCGGAGAAGTCCAAGCGGATCAAGGAGCTTGAGATGGAGCGTGATGTCTTCAAGCGATGCATGGTCCTCTGGGTGAAGTGACCGAGAACGAGCCGGAGGCGCTGGTCGCCTTCATCGGGAACCAGAGGACCGAGCACGGTGTTGCGCACACCGTTGCCTGCCGGGTGCTGGGCGTGTCCGAGGCGTGGTTCTACAAATGGCGCCGCCGTCCGTCCGCGCCTACGAAACGCGAGGTCAGGAAGACGCGGTTGGAGGAGAGGATCACGTACTTCTTCCGCGAGTCGGGCGAGACCTACGGCTCGCCGCGGATCACCCTGGACCTGTGGGCCGAGGGCTGGCAGGTCTCGGTGAACACTGTCGCGGAGGTCATGGCGGAGCTGGGCTGCAGGGCCGCAAACCGCCGCGCAAGCGCCGGTCGCTGACCCGGCAGGGCAAGCGTCGCGCATCACCTGACCTGGTACATCGCAAGTTCGATGCCATCGCGCCGGACGTGTTGTGGGTGGGCGGCATGACCGAGATCGAGACCGGGGAGGGCAAGCTCTACCTGGCCACCGTCCTGGACCTGTTCTCGCGCCGCCTGCTGGGCTACGCGATGGGCGCCTATCATGACGCGGCCCTGGTCGGGGCGTCGTTGAAGATGGCGGCGGCCACTCGGGGCGGCGACGTGGACGGCGTGATCTTCCACTCCGACCGCGGGTCGGAATACACCAGGGAGGCGTACAACTCCTTGTGTGACCACCTGGGCGTGGTGCAGTCCATGGGGCGCGTGGGGTCCGCCCTGGACAACGCGGCCGCGGAGTCGTTCAACTCGACGATCAAGGTCGAATACATCCACCGGCGAACCTTCGCCACCCGTACCGAGGCCCGGCTGAAGATCGCCACGTGGATCACCGGGTTCTACAACCCGCGACGAAGGCACAGTGCAGCCGGCGGCCTGCCACCCGAAGAGTTCGAACAGATCATCACCGAAGCACGCACCCGAAGCCAGCAAGAGGCCCGGGCCACATAACGAAGGACTCTACGAAACCGGGGGATTGACAGGGACTACCAGGCCGGATTCGTAGGCGATGACCACCGCGTGTGTCCTGTTCTGTGCGCCGAGCTTGGTCAGCACGTTTCCCACGTGGGTCTTCACCGTCTCCAGGCTCACCGTGAGCGCCCTCGCGATCTCCGGGTTGGACAGGCCCGTGGCCATGCTCCGCAGCACTTCTTCCTCCCGGTCCGTCAGTGCCGCTTTCGGTAGCGCCTCGGCGGAGTCCAGGGGGCGGGCGGTGACCATGCGGCGCAGTGCTGAGGGGAAGAGGATCGCTTCTCCCGACGCCACCACCCGTACCGTCTCCGCGATCTGGCGGACCGGGAGTCGCTTGAGCACGAACCCGGCGGCGCCCGCGCTGAGTGCCGCGGTGACGTAGTCGTCGTTCTCGAAGGTGGTGATCACCACGACCTTCGGCGGTGCGGTGGCCGGGTCGGCGAGGAGTTGCCGGGTGGCCTCGATGCCGTTGCAGCGCGGCATGCGTACGTCCATCAGGACCACGTCCGGGCGCAGTCGCCGTGCCTGTTCGACCGCGTCGATGCCGTCGGCGGCTTCTCCGACCACTGCGATTCCCGGTTGAGCCGCGAGCAGCATGCGCAGACCGCTGCGGGTCACTTCGTCGTCGTCCGCGATCAGGAGGGTGATGGGGTTGTCTGCGGGATCGGCGGCCGTGCTCGTGTCGGGGCCGGTCATGCCGATGCCGGTATCGGCAGGCGGACCGCCAGGCGCCAGTGCCGTGTCCCCTGCGGGCCCGCCTCGATCTCGCCGTGCAGCAGCCGCACGCGTTCGGCGAGACCGGGCATGCCGTGCCCGGACGTCGGGAAGGTGCCCGGGCCCGCGCTCGTCCCCGGCCCGGTCCTGTTGACCACGCCCAGCTCAAGACTGTCCGGGGTGGCCGCCACGCGGAGCTCGATCGGACCGCCCGCTCCGTGCCGCAGCGCGTTCGTCAGGCCCTCCTGCAGGATCCGGTACGCCGCCCGGGAGAGCGTCCCCTGCACCTGCGCCCAGTCGCCCGACAGTTCCGGCTCCACCGTCGCGCCCGCGTGCCGCAGCCGGTCGACCAGCTCGGGCAGGTCGGCCAGGGTGCGGGTCGGTGCCGTCTCCGCCCGCTGATCGCGCAGCACACCCAGTACGTAGTCCAGGTCCTCCAGCGCGGCCCGGGACGACTCCTCGATGCTGCGCAGAGCGGCCCGCGCCGTCGCCGGGTCGGCGGCGAGCACCTCGCTCGCCACCGCCGCCTGGATCGTGGTCGCCGTCAGTGTGTGACCGATCGAGTCGTGCAACTCGTGAGCCAGCCGGTTGCGTTCGGCCAGCGCCTGTTCCCGCTCGGCCGCCAGCGCGAGCCGCTCGGCCGACGAAGGCCCCAGCAGCCTGGGCGCCAGCCGGCGCAGGGCTCCTGTCACCACCACGCACACCACCGCGGCCAGCAGCAGGCAGCACGGCCCCAGCGGCCAGTTCTGCCAGCCGCCCTCCGCCCGCAGTGACCAGCCGAACAGACTCAGCTCCGCCTCACCACGGAGCCAGCCGAACGGAAGGGTCACCCCCATGAGCAGCGGCACCCCACTGGCCAGTGCCCCCGTCCACCCCAGCGTCACGTGCAGCAGCAGCCACAGCGGAGTCCGCCAGCGGTCGCCGCCCGATGCCGCAGGGTCCGGCAACGGCACCCCCAGCAGCCTGCGGGCGAACGCGATCAGCGCCCGCCGCGTGGTGCGGGCCAGACCGATCGTACCGATCAGCGCCGCCCAGACCAGGAGAGTCAGAACGGCTTTCACGCCATAGGGAGCGGACGGCCACACCAGGGTCGGCAGCATGGCGAAAGGCAGCAGCGGAATGCTCGCCAGAGCACCGCAATAGGCGAAGAACATACCCGTATACGTGGAGCCGCGCAGCAGCGGCCGGATTCCCCAGATCATGATTCGGCCAGTATGACCGGCCAGCCGGCCCGGGCCCTCCCCCGATCGGGGGAGGAAATCCTCCCACCTTTCCGCGATGCGCGGTCGCGTCGCCCGAAACCAGAATCAGCCCCCTGAGCACTCGACCGGAGGATGGCTGATGAACACGGAAGCGACCCAGATGTCGCCGTACAACACGGCACCGGCCCGGACCGGTGGGACGGTCCCATACCGCCCCCACCCTCAGGGCCCCAAGAACCGGCTGGCCGGAGCCGCCATGGTGCTGGGCGTCACCGGCCTGGGCACCTCGGTCTTCTTCTTCGGCGGCCTGCTCGGCGTCGTCGGCCTGGTCCTCGGCATCGTCGCCCTGGTGAGAAGCGGTCCGACACGGAGCGGCCGGGGCAAGGCCATCACCGGCGTGGTGGCGTCGGCCGTCGCGATCGTGGTGGCCGTCCTGGTTGCTTTCTTCATGGTCTGGTACGCGAACGAGACGCAGGAGTGCTACCAGCCCGGCAGTTTCCAGCAGTACAAGCAGTGCGTCCGCCAGCAACTCACGGGGAATTGATCCTGATGCGGAACTCACGAATAGCGTCTGTGCTGGCTTCCGGTGCCGCGGCGGCTCTTCTTTCGGTGTCGATTCCCGAAACGGCCTTCAGCGCATCCGAGCCCACCGCAGCGCAGCACAAGCCCCGATGGCAGCGGTGCGATGCGGGCAGCCCCGCCTCCTTTCAGTGCGCGACTCTCCAAGTGCCGCTGGATTACAGCGATCCCGGCGGCAGGACGATCGACATCGCAATATCCCGGATCAAGGCGGGCAGCGCGAAGGAGCGGCGCGGAGTTCTGCTGCTCAACCCCGGCGGACCCGGCGGACCCGGCCTGGGCATGCCCGTGGACCCGGCACTGCGCCTCTCGCGGAAGGTGAGGAGGCAGTACGACCTCATCGGGTTCGACCCCAGGGGCGTCGGGCACAGCTCTCCCGTCAGCTGCGGGCTGACCGACGACGACCGGGACACCGAACGCCCGTACAAGGCCAGGACCTTCGCGAGGGATGTGGAGCGGGCCCGTACCGTGGCCGCCAAGTGCCAGGCTGCGGCGGGCGGCACACTGCGCCACCTCACCACCCGCAACACCGCGCGCGACATGGACGCGATCCGCGCCGCGCTGGGCGAGAAGAAGATCTCGTACCTGGGGATGTCCTACGGCACCTATCTCGGAGCCGTCTACACGCAGTTGTTCCCCCGGCGGACCGACCGGTTCGTGCTGGACAGCGCGGCCGACCCCGCGGGCTACGGGCGCGGCATGTTCACCGCGATGGCCAAGAGGGCCGAGCCCGCCTTCACACGGTGGACCCAGTGGACGGCCCGGCGGCACACGGCGTACGGCCTGGGCCGCACACCGGCCGCGGTCCGCAAGACCTTCTGGGACCTCGTCGCCAGAGCCGACCGCACCCCCATCGAGGACCGCGGGGCGCTGTTGACCGGTGACGGCATCCGCGCTCAGCGCGCCGTGTTCGCCCGCATCCAGAAGGCCGCCGCCTGGGTCGCCGGACTGAAGGAGACGGCCGACGGCAAGAAGCCCAAGACCTCCGGGCAGGCACCGGGCCCCGTCCCTCCGGCGTCCGCCCGCGACGTTCCCCCGGACAACAATGACGCGAGCGCCTGGGCCGTGCTGTGCGCCGACACCCGGGCGTCATGGCCGAGCGATCCGCAGCAGTACCGCCACGACGCGATCCGCGACAGGACCCGGTATCCGCTGTCCGGCGATTTCGACGCCAACATCAAGCCGTGTGCCTTCTGGAAGCCGGGCAGCGAGCCCAGAACGGCGGTGAACAACAAGGTCCCCGCGCTCATCGTGCAAAACGAGTGGGACCCCCTGACGCCCCTGGCCGGAGGCCGGGCCATGCACCGGGCACTGCACGGCTCCCGGATGGTCACCGTCGCCGGCGGGGAGGGGCACATCGTCAACGGCAACAATCCCTGCGCGGACACGAGTGCCATGGCCTACCTGGCCACGGGCAGGCTCCCGGGCAAGGACCTGACCTGCCGGGCCGGCTGAACCTCGTTCGTGAGCAACAGGCCGAGCAGCGAGTTCACGAACTCCGATCTCCGAGAACCTTGCAGGTCAACGCACATCTGGCGCCAGAACGCTTCTCGTGCCGGCAGATCGACATCAGGCATCGGGGGCCCGTCAGTAACGTTGCGGGATTGAACGCTACGGAGCCGTGGCTGCCGGACCGCCGACGGCGGGCTTCACTTCTCCTGCTGTCCGTTCGCCGTGCTCGCGCAGCATCCGCATGACCGTGGCCGTGAGGGATGCTGGCCCTTCCTCATGCCTGTGGTGATGACGCGGCGCTTGGCGATGTCGCGCAGGCTCATCTCCTGATCGCGCAGGTGGAGGGCCATGGACAGCATGCCGTCGTCGGTGACCCCGGCACCGCCGATGGTCTTGCCGCGCTTCCGCGCACTCTCGTGGCCTTCGAGGGTGCGGTCGCGAATGTACTCGCGCTCTATGCCGGACATAGCCGCGAGCACGGCGAACACGATCCCGGAAGGGTCATGCGAGCCCTTCAGCTCCCCGGTGAGGAACTCCAGCCCGACATCCGCTCGCCTTCAACTCCTCAGCGAGCAAGGCGAGTTCGATGCCGCGGCCGAGCCGCTTGTGCTCGTGCGCGACGAGGGTGACGGCGACCCCTGTCGTCGACGACCGCCTCACGCCAGTCCTTGCACACCACCCCGTCCATCGGCACGACGTCCGTGGTGTCGTAGAAGCGGGTCTTGCCGTCGACGTCGGCTTACTTCTTCAGCAGCTTCAGCGCGTCCATCAACGGCCGGTAAGCGGTGTTGTTGCAGGGTGAAGTCCAGCGTGTTCAGCGGCGGCGGCAGCATCTGCCACCAGATCCTTGAGTGTCTTCTCCCTGACCACCGGGACCAGGGCCCGGCGTACGACCTCGTCGGGCTTGTCGACGGCGGCAGTCGCCAGCTTGGAGAGGGTGCCCTCCTTGCCGCGGACCTTCTTCAATTCGGCGGTGAGCTGCTTCTCCACCCGTCGCTCGGCGCGGGCGTTGATCTTGTGGACCAGGGCGACCAGCAGCTCGACCAGGGCGTCGGTGATCTCCGCCTGCCGGGACGGACGCAGGACCGTGAGCAGGGTGATCCGTACATCCCTCCGCCGTGTCGCGGAAGTCCGAGGGGTACAGCTTGATCGCCCGCGCTCGCCAGGCGGCCAGCTTCTCCGAGCAGTCCGCGAACAGCCCGTCGGGCAGCCCGAGCTTGCGCACGTCGTTGAGGTGCCGCTTGGCGCCCGCCAGGTCGTACTTTGCCAACTCGGCCACCGGTACCTTCACCAGCCCGGCCACGTACTCCACGGCGGGCTGTGGGAACTCCTCGACGAACTCGGGGAACCGGGCCTCGATCTCGAAGAACTTGAGCATCAGGCAGAAGCCGAGGCGGATCGGACCGGTCTTGTTCGCCACCAAGTCCCAGTCGCCATCCACCAGCGTCCAGGACGTCACCACGTCTTCCGGCGACCATTCCTGTCGCACACCCGCCCTTTGTCGTCGGCCTTCCGGGCTTTCACCCAGTCAGCTCAATGAAGGTGTCTGGCTACGGGAAACGGCAGACGCGCACCCCCTGAAGCTACTGGCGGGTTACTTGTTCCCTGGCGTCTGGGCTAGGATTCCGGGGCCTTTTAGGTGGCAAACCCACGAACTCGTGCCGATGTGTGACGCAGACCACCCGGAAGACGTCTCGCGATCTGAGACGACAGCCTGGTCGCGTGGTCCATGTGGTGCGGTGTAGGCCCTTTGGGCAGGGCATTCGCGGCAGTTGGGGCACGCGGAGGGCACGACAGGGGTGAAGAGGTCTAGACGACAAAGAAGGCCCGGGTCTATGACCTGGGCCTTTGATGTGGAGCGAGTGACGGGAATCGAACCCGCGCTCTGAGCTTGGGAAGCTCATGTTCTACCATTAAACTACACTCGCGAGGCGGGCCCGTTTGAGAGCGTCGCATCGTCGCATACTGTACCCCACCCATGACCCCCGGCGCATTTGTCGTGGGGTTTTGTTGCTGCTGGGGGCGGTGATGCGGCCGTGGGCCGCCGGGAGTTGAGGCGTAGCGTGCGGGGTGCGGAGTGCCGTGTGGGCGGGTTCCTGTTCATCCCCTAATGTGGCTTTTGTTGTCCATGGATCCGGGGAAAGGTACTTGATGCAGCCCACAGTCGTTCGTTGTGCTGGAGGGCACGTGTTCAGCACCGCTTCGTTCCCGATGCAGAACCTCGGGACGGGTCGGCTCGGGCCCGGGCGGCTGTTGCGCTGTCCGCGCTGCGCCCGGTTGCGGCATGCGGTGCCGGTCGGGGTCGAGAAGCGGTAGCCGGTCCGTACTGAGCGCCTGAACGGGCCGCCGAGTAACGCGCTTCGGTCAAGCAGAGCCAAAACGCCTGAACGGGCCGAGCGCGCAGCTGAGAAGCGAGCTCCCGTCAAGCAGCGCCGAAACGCGCCGGTCCGGTCCGATTGGGCCGGGCCGGTGTCGTCCGCGTACCCTGCGACGGTGCTTCTCTCTGACAAAGACCTCCGGGCCGAGATCGACGCCGGACGGGTCAGGATCGATCCCTACGACGAGTCGATGGTCCAGCCATCGAGCATCGATGTGCGGCTCGACCGCTTCTTCCGGGTGTTCGAGAATCACCGCTACCCGCACATCGACCCCGCGGAGGAGCAGGCCGACCTCACACGCCTGGTGGAGCCGGACGGGGACGAGGCGTTCATCCTGCACCCCGGTGAGTTCGTGCTCGCCTCGACGTACGAGGTCATCACCCTGCCCGCCGATGTCGCCTCGCGCCTTGAGGGCAAGAGCTCGCTCGGCCGGCTCGGGCTGCTGACGCACTCCACGGCCGGCTTCATCGACCCCGGCTTCTCCGGGCATGTGACGCTCGAACTGTCGAACGTCGCGACGCTGCCCATCAAGCTGTGGCCCGGGATGAAGATCGGCCAGCTGTGCATGTTCCGGCTGACCTCGCCCGTCGAGCACCCGTACGGCTCCGCGAAGCACGGCTCCCGCTACCAGGGGCAGCGCGGGCCGACGCCCTCGCGCTCGTTCCTGAATTTTCACCGCACGCAGGTCTGAGCACGCAGGTCTGAGTCCGAGTCCGAGGACGGTTCGAGGCAACAGTGAGTGGCAACAGTGAGTGGCAACCGTGAGTGACGAGCGCGAGAATCTGACGTACCCGCTCTTCGGGCAGGCCGTCCGGGAGCTGGCCCAGACGGTCGCCGATGACGGCTACGAGCCGGACATCATCCTGTCCATCGCGCGCGGCGGGCTGTTCGTCGCCGGTGGGCTGGGCTACGCCCTGGACGTCAAGAATCTGCACGTCATGAACGTGGAGTTCTACGAGGGGGTCGGCAAGACCCTCGATCTGCCCGTCATGCTGCCGCCGCTGCCCAACGTGGTGGACTTCGCCTCCCAGCGGATTCTGGTGGCCGACGACGTGGCGGACACCGGCAAGACGCTCAAGCTTGTCTACGACTTCTGCGAGGGCCACGCGGCCGAGGTCCGGTCCGCGGTCATCTACGAGAAGTCGGCTTCGCTGGTCAAGTGCGAGTACGTCTGGAAGCGCACCGAGCAGTGGATCAACTTCCCGTGGAGCGTCGAACCGCCGGTCGTCCGGCGTGAGGGTCAAGTTCTCGACGCCTGAGGGGCTTGAGGGGCCTGGGGGCCTGAGGGGATCGGGAAGCGCCACGGGCCGCTCCGAACCATCCCCCCGCTCCGAACCCATCCCCCGCCCCGAACCATCCCCCGCACCACCATCACCCCCTCCCCCGCGTTTGAACGGTTTCGGCCAATTACGCGCTCCAGGAGCCTTTTCCTGTTCCCTCTGTTCCCCCTGTGACTACCAGCGAGTAGAAACCGGCGGTAACAGTTCCCAGAGGGAGCCGAGAGGGGAGACCCAGTGGTGCGTGCGAGGCACAGATCATTGCGAGCACTCGCTGTCGTGGCGTCGTTCGCGGTCGTGGTCGGCGGCGGTGCGCTGACCGCGGCGCCGGCCACGGCGGCCGGCAGCGGGGCGGACAGGGCGGCGGCGGTCGCGCCGTTGCCGCCGGAGTTGGAACAGATCCGGGCGGCCGAGGCCACCAAGCTCTACGGCGACCCGGCCCAGCGGCCCGTCGAGCAGCGCAAGACGTCGCTCATCTCGCTCGGGGACAGCGAGATCTCGGGTGAGGGCGTCGGCACCTACGAGCCGGGTACGAACGGCCCGGACAACTGGTGTCACCGCTCGCCCGACTCCGCCATCCACCGCACCGGCATCGCCGCCGACGTGACGTACAACGTCTCGTGCTCGGGCGCGTACTCCGGGAACATCAAGATCGGCGGCAGCAAGCAGTACGCCGATGAGCTGGTGCAGAGCGACAACCTCGCGATCAAGGCCAGGAACACCCGGCTCAAGATGGTCGTGCTGGTCGCAGGGGCCAACGACGACCTTCAGTTCGGGCCGGTGATGACCGACTGCGTCACCCGCTGGCTGTTGCTCCAGGGCACCTGCGAGCCGAAGTACCAGCCCGGCTGGCAGGCGCGGGTGGACGCTCTGGTGCCCAAGATCGAGCAGACCGTACGGGACCTGAAGACGGTGATGAGCGGCGCGGGGTACGCCGACGGCGACTACAAGCTGGTCGTGATGGGCTACCCGAGCCCGATCGGTCCGGACATCGAGGACAACCCGAATTTCCCGGGCAAGATCCCCGGCGGCTGCACCGGCTACACCTCCGACTCGGCGTGGGGGCGGAACACCGCCGTCCCGGCGTTCGAGCGCGGGATGCGCAAGATCGCGCAGCAGACCAGCGCCGTCTACCTGGACAACTCACGGCTGTTCCAGGGGCACGAGGTGTGCATGGAGGACGCCTGGGCGCGCGGCCTCTACGTCGATCTCTCGAACCCGTTCCCGCCGGACGCCAACTCCGTTCGGCAGTCCTTCCACCCCAACGTCCGCGGCCACGGGGCCTTCGCGTCCTGCCTGACGCAGATGTACGCGTCCTCCGGCCGGGAGGGCTCCTGCGCCGACCCGGCGAGCACCGGAACGCCGAAGCTCTACGACCTGGCGTGGGACGACGTCTACCGCCCGCTGAAGGACGAGGCCACGTCGAGCTGCGTGGACGTGCTGGAGGCCAAGTCCCGTAACGGCTCCAAGGTCGGCGGCTGGGACTGCGGCGCCGGTCAGCGCAACCAGGGCTGGTGGTACGACGCGCAGCAGAAGTCGCTGCACGTCGAGTTGACCCACGACCGCTGCCTGGACGTACCCGGCGCGAAGTACGACGCGGGCGCGGCGCTGGTGCTGTGGAACTGTTCGGGGGCGGCCAACCAGCAGTTCACCCGGACGAGCGGCACGATCCGTCCGGCGGCGGCGCAGGGACTGTGCCTGTCCCTGGGCGGCGCGAAGGACATGCTGCGGTTGCAGAAGTGCGACGGATCGGCGAGTCAGCGATTCGCGTAGGCAGCCACACGTGTGCGGCACACGTAAGCGGCACACGTAAGCGGCACACGTAAGTGGCACACGTGAGCCGCACACGTGAGCCGCACACGTGAGCGGCACACGCAGGAGGGCCCCACCGGGATTGATCTCCTCGGTGGGGCCCTCTTCCGTCTGCCGGATGTCAGCCGGATGTCTGCCGGTTGGCTACCGCGTACCGCGCCTTACAGCGTGCCGAGCTTGATGACCGAGAGCAGCGCGAGCAGTTGGATCGCCGACGCCCCCAGCGCCTTGGGCCACGGCAGGTCGTGCGACTTGCTGACCATCGAGGTGAACAGCGCGCCGGCCGCGACCCAGGTGGCCCAGCCCAGGGCCTGTACGAAGGTGCTGTCGCCGCCCAGGAACATCGCGAACAGCAGGCGCGGCGCGTCGGTGAGCGACATGATCAGCATCGAGAGCCCGATGGTCGGCTGCCAGGAGCCGTCGCCGCCGAGCTGCCGGGCGAGGGTGTGCGTCACCGCGCCCAGGATCAGCGCGCTGATGACGAGGGCGACGCCGGAGCTGATCACCCACGGGATGCTGTTGGACAGCGTGGCGTTGAGCACGTCCTCGCGGGCCTTGTCGAAGCCGAAGACGGCGAGCAGGCCGTAGATGAAGGTGACCGTGAGCGCGACGCCCCACACGGGGTAGTCCCGCATCTGCCAGAAGGTCGGTCCCGGGCGCAGCACGATGCCGCGCAGCAACTGCTTCCAGTGCAGCCGGGGACCGGCGGGCGGCGCGGCGCTCTGGCCGGCGCGGTAGGTGTCGGCGTCGCCGCCGTCGTACGAGCCGTCGCCCTGGCCGGGGCCGTACGGGTCGCCAGGACCGCCCGGACCGCCGTAGGCGTCGGCCTCGTTGATGCTGAACGCCTGGGTGTGGCCCGCGCTGTTGTTGAACGCGTCGGGCGCGGGTCCCTGGCCGCCCTGGCCGTAGTACGGGTCCTGGCCGCCGCCGCCGAAGTACTCGGGCTCGCCGTGGCCGCCCTGGCCCCCCTGCGCGCCGCCGTGCCCGCCCCGGCCGCCGTGCCCGCCCTGCGGGCCCGGACCGCCGTACGCGGGGGGCTGGGGCCACTGCTGGCCCCCCTGCTGCCCCTGCGGAGGCGTGGGCGGCCCGCCGTACGGCGCCTGCTGCCCGTACGGCGGCGGCGCCTGCCGCGGTTCACGCGGGCGGCCGCCTTGCTGCCCGCGCTGTTGCCCTTGCTGCCCCTGTTGCGGGGCACGGGAGTCCCGTCCACGTCCGATCCTGAATCCAGCCACGTATTCGAAAGTACCTGGTCGGCGGAGACCAGGTGACGGGCCGGTGGGAAGAGGGCCGCCTTTGCGGCCGAGCTGTGACATCCCTTAGGGGAACCCCGGGGGGTTTTCCGCAGGGTCCCGGGCGGGTGGGCGAGGGCCGGCCCCGGGGAAGCGCCGGCCCAGGCGGCGGCGTGTCCCGCGCGCCGCGTCGTCTACTGGCCGATCGTCGACCCCAGGCGCGCCCCCGCGTACGGCGCGTTCAGCGACACGCCGTTGAACGTCCAGGAACCGGTCGTGGTCAGGCCGCTCGACGTGCCGGTCGTGCCGCCCTCGAACTCAGCTCCGGGCAGCAGCCCTTCGTCGCTGCCCCGCAGATAGACGGACCAGCCGACGACCTTCTCCAGGTCCGGCTTGGTGCCCAGGATGACGAGGTCGGCCTTGCCGTCCTTGTTGTAGTCGCCCGTGGTCGGACCGGTCGGTACGAAGCCGTCCTCGGCGGAGAGCTCGGACGGGGCCTGGGCGCCCTTGGCCGACTGGTCGGCCGTACGGCCCGCGCTGCGCGCGCCGGGTCTGCCGCCGGCGAAGGAGTACAGCTCCAGGCCGCTCTTGGTGAGCACGGTCAGCTCGGTGGAACCGTTGCCGTCGATGTCGGATCCGGCCGCCCCGATCCCGTACGCGTCGTCCGCCGTCGGCGTCGACCCCTGCAGCCAGGTGCTGCCGTTGCCCGAGACCCCGGTCGGCGAACCCCACAGCACGGTCGCGCCGCCCGTGTTCGACGCTTCGCCGACGTCCTCGCCGGGCGAGCCGACCGCGAGGTCCGCGTAGCCGTCCCCGTCGAAGTCGCCCGAGGCGACGGACTCGCCGAACGCGTCCCCGGTCTCGGGCGTGCCCGGAACCCCGGCCGAACTCTGGTTGATCACCGTCCGCTTGGCGGTGTTGACGCCGCTCGATGAGCCGTACAGCACGGATACGTACCCGGCGGAGTCGCTGCCGCCCACGGTCGCGTCCGGAGCGGCGACCACCAGGTCAAGGTAGCCGTCGCCGTTGAAGTCGCCGTGGGCCGGACCCGCGGCTGCGGGGGCGGCGGGTGCGGGTCCGGCGGGTGCTGTGGGAACCGTGGCCGAGGCGGGCAGGGCGGCCATGATGCCGGCGCCGCTGAGCAGGATGAACGATGTCGCTACAGCGGTCATCGAGTGGATGGTGCGCACTGTGCTCCTCAACGTCAGAACAGACGGGACGGGCGAGGAACGGCGGGGGTTGCGGCAGGGCGCCCGGTGCCCTGCCGTCACGTGAACAGACAGCACACCGGGAGCAAGGGTTGTACCTGGTCCCGTCCGTTACGGGGCGGGGGGTGTTCCGGGACCGTTCGGCCACAGTTCGCGGTGCGGGCCGTCCGGGGCGTCGGTGGGACGTTGGCGCCGGGGGCGGGGCAGCGGTGCGGGCCGTTCTGTGGCGCCGGGTGGGGCCTTGGCGCCGGGGGCGGGACCTGCGGGGCGGTAGGTCCTGGACCGTGTATTTACGGGCCTGGCGGCCCACAAATACACGACAG